>JAUVWC010000189.1 GCA_030604325.1 Candidatus Zixiibacteriota bacterium
CGGCCACGAATGGAGGTTCAGCAGGCGGACCTCCATCACCCACCTTCACCTGCGCTGGGTGCTCGCCCAGGCCTATCTGAGCCGTGGGAGCTACGCACAGTGTGCGGCCCAGCTGTATATCCTCGACGATAGTATGGGGCACAGCCTCGATCCCGAGAGTCTTCTGGCGGACCTGCTGGCCCTCTACAGCCTGTTTCCTTCTCCCTTCTGAACCCCTTCACCGGCCCCGGCCTTTCTACTGCGGACGTTGAGCATGTGGGCCCACCGGCTTGACGCTGACGTGGGTAGTGGTCAATATTCAGCTTGGTCCACACACGGCCCTGGTGCTCGGAAAACAGATCCTAACATCACAGACCGGAGAACTTTTTCCCCATGTCCAGCTATACTCCCGTAAGCGCTCCGCACGGCAGTACACTGACCTGCAAGACCTGGGGTGCGGAAGCCGCCATGCACATGCTCATGAACAACCTCGATGAGGAAGTGGCGGAGAGGCCCGAGGAGCTGATTATCTACGGCGGCTCAGGCAAAGCGGCCCGCTCCTGGGATGATTACCACAGGATTGTGCGGGCGTTGACCGAACTGGAACCGGATGAAACCCTGCTCGTGCAGTCGGGTCGCGCCGTCGGCACCTTCCGGACCCATGAAGATGCACCCCGCGTGTTGATCGCCAACGCGAACATCGTTCCCCACTGGTCCGACTGGGACCATTTTCGCGAGTACGAGCGGCTCGGTCTGACCATGTACGGCCAGATGACGGCCGGCTCGTGGATCTACATCGGCACTCAGGGTATCGTCCAGGGCACATATGAAACCTTCGCCGCGGCGGCTGGAACCCACTACAGCGGCGATCTAACGGGACGCCTGCTTGTTTCGGCCGGTTTGGGAGGTATGGGGGGAGCCCAGCCGCTGGCGGCGGTCTTCTGCGGAGCGGCCTCCCTCTTCGCCGAAGTGGACGAGAGCCGCATAAAGCGGCGTCTGGAACACGGTTATCTGGATGAGATGGAGAAGGATCTCGATACCGCCATCGACAGGGCCGTGGCGGCGAAAGAGGAGGGGAGGGCGGTAAGTGTGGGGTGGTTGGGAAACGCGGTGGATCTGCTCGATCGTCTGATAGAGCGGGGGATCACCCCGGATGTGCTGACCGATCAAACCTCCGCCCACGACGAGCTGAACGGATATGTGCCGCCGGGGATCTCGTTCGAAGAGGCCCTCGATCTACGACGTGACGATCCGGAAGAGTATATACGCCGTGCCTTTGCAGGGATGGCCCGACACGTCGAGGCCATGCTGGCTCTTCAGCAGCGCGGCGCCACAACATTCGACTACGGCAACAATCTGCGCGGCCAGGCATTGAAGGCCGGTGTGGAAAGGGCCTTCGACTATCCCGGCTTTGTACCGGCCTATATCCGACCCATGTTCTGTGAGGGGCGCGGACCCTTTCGCTGGGTCGCTCTTTCAGGAGAGAGGTCGGATATTCTCCGTACCGACGACCTGGTACTGGAGCTTTTCCCGGAGGATGAAGTCCTCCACCGCTGGATCAATCTGGCCCGCGACCGGGTTCCGCAGCAGGGGCTTCCTGCACGCATCTGTTGGCTGGGACTGGGTGAGCGGGCAACCTTCGCCTTAGCCCTCAACACGCTGGTTTCAACGGGGGAACTGAAGGCACCGATAGTAATCGGACGCGACCACCTAGACACCGGCTCGGTGTCAAGCCCCTACCGGGAAACCGAGGGGATGAAGGACGGTTCCGACGCTATTGCCGATTGGCCCCTGTTGAACGCCATGCTGAATACCGCCTCCGGCGCCACCTGGGTCAGTATCCACAACGGGGGTGGGGTGGGTATCGGTCTGGCCACCCATGCAGGTCAGGTCATTGTGGCAGATGGCACACCTGAGGCGGCCCGTCGTCTGGAGAGGGTACTCACCAACGATCCTGCCAGCGGCGTTGTGCGGCACGCCCATGCCGGCTACGAGGAGGCGGTAAGAACTGCAGCTGAGCAAGGTGTGAAGATCCCCTCATAACAAACACCCGGGAGAGCTCTTTATGGAGGATATCAACAAGGCCGACCTGGTGGTTATCGGGATAGGCCAGGCCTACACGGCCCGTCCCGCAACCTCCGGGAAGTATTCAGATCCCAGCCTGGAACGCAGCACCTTTAAACCGGAGCTTATCGCCAATGCCGCCATTGCCTGCAGCAATGGCAGAATCCTCCACGTTGGCGCGGAAGAAGGGCTTGAGGAGGTGGACACTTCCGAGGCTCTGATCGTGGATGCCGAAGGCCGTCTCGTCACCCCCGGTCTGGTTGACTGTCATACCCATCTTGTTTTCGACGGCAGCCGCCATGACGAATACGCCATGCGCTGCATGGGAAGCAGTTATCCGGAGATCGCCACCGCCGGAGGAGGTATCCTTTCCACGGTGAGGAAGTTCAGGGAGGCCGGCGAGGACCTCCTCTTCGATTCGGCCCAGGCCCGCATGGCGGCGATGGCGTTTACGGGCACCACGACCGTGGAGATAAAGAGTGGCTACGGGCTCTCCACCGAGGAGGAGCTGAAGGCACTTTCGGTAATAGGCAGACTGGCTGATGAGGAACCGCTGCGGGTGGTACCAACCTTTATGGGGGCTCACGAGGTGCCCGATGAGTACCGGTCTGATCGGGCCGGTTATGTCGATCTTGTGGTCGAAGAAATGATCCCGGCCGCATCAGAACAGGGGATAGCGCGGTTCTGCGATGTATTCTGTGAAAAGGGCGTCTTCGATGTTGATGAGTCGGAGCGGATTCTGCGAGCTGGCATAGAACACGGGCTGGGCGCCAAGATTCACAGTGATGAATTCGAAACTCTCGGCGGAACCGAGATGGCTGTATCGATGGGAGCTGTTTCGGCCGAGCATCTGACTGCTCTCACCGATGCAGGTTTGGAAGCCCTGGCCAGCTCCGCAACCACTGCGGTACTTCTGCCGGGCACCACGCTCTTTCTGGGCAAGGGTGACTATGCACCGGCCAGGGCTCTTTTGGACCGAGGGGCACAGGTCGCCCTGGCCACCGATTTCAATCCGGGCTCCTCAACCTTCCTGAGCCTGCCGCTGATTACGACTATCGCCTGCAGCCAGATGGGAATGCACCCTGCCGAAGCGCTTCAGGGTGTGACCACCAATGCCGCCAGAGCTGTGGGACTGGAAGAGGAAGTGGGGCGTCTTGAGGCAGGTTATGCGGCGGATCTGGTCATCTGGGATGCCGACGATTACCGGATGATCCCCTATGCCGCGGGCCACCCGCTTGTCCTGTTCGTGGTTATAGAAGGAGAGATCGTCACCTTCGATTGAGGTTATTAACGTTCAGGTCCCCGTCGGTCCGCAGGCTTTATAGATCCCTCTATCCGTACGCTGCTGCTGCGAAGACGTCAGGGCGCGGGTGCTGCGCCCGATCCTATGCCCGATACGAGGTCGCTCACCACGCTCTCAACACCGCCGGCCAACAGATCCTCGATTCCCCTCACATCGCAGAATGCATGGTTGATCATGCGGGAAGTGGCAACGTTGATCAGGCGGACTTCGAGGTGGTAGAAATTCCCGGCCCTGGAGACCTTCCCCGCCACCATCATGGCTGCACTCAGTACTTTTCCTACCCCGGATATACAGTCGTTTGTGTTGCAGGGCACTGGCAGCCGGAATCCCTTCTCACGGAAGATCGTCTCCATCTCCTCCCGCTGGACGATCCTTATGCCTTCCTGTCGCCCGAGGGCATTAGGATCGTCGAACGAGAGGAGATGGAGACGATCTTCCGTGAGAAGGGATTCCGGTTGCCAGTGCCCTGCGATACAAACGACTGTATATCCGGTGTAGGAAAGGTACTGAGTGCAGCCATGATGGTGGCGGGGAAGGTCTCCAGGGCCGGGAATTTCTACCACCTCGAAGTCCGCCTGATCAACGTTGCCACTTCCCGCA
>JAUVWC010000054.1 GCA_030604325.1 Candidatus Zixiibacteriota bacterium
ACAAGCTCACCTTCAGGTTTTCCAACAACATCACCCGGGTGGAGATCCCCGAGGGAACATCCCAGCTCGATCCCCTGGACAGAACCACGAGTGGGGACGCTGCCAGCATGGAAGATCCCGAGTTTCGCCTGTTGGGTCATGGCAGCCGCACGTTCCGTTACCTGGTGAAGATGACCGGCAACAGCGGCTGGATTGAATTCACCATCGGCTCCAAGCATGGCGGAACAGACACCAAGCGGCTGAACATCCGCATCGGCGATTGACAGTAGCCTAGTTCCCATCTGGATCCTATTCTGAACAGGCGCCGAGCAATCGGCGCCTGTTCCCGTTACGGGCAGTGAAATGTGATGGTTGACCCCCGTTCCGATAAACAGCCTTTAGGGATCTCCCGCTCTGAGGCGCCGTTTGAGCTGGTTTCCAGCTATGAGCCGGCGGGAGATCAGCCCGGTGCCATCGAAGCGCTGGCGGAGGCAATTGTGCGGGGGGACCGCTGCCACACCCTGCTGGGGGTCACCGGATCGGGCAAGACATTCACAATGGCCAACGTGATCGCCCGCCTGAACAGGCCCACACTCATCATCAGCCACAATAA
Organism: Candidatus Zixiibacteriota bacterium; assembly: GCA_030604325.1. Lineage (GTDB taxonomy): Bacteria > Blakebacterota > Blakebacteria > Blakebacterales > Blakebacteraceae > JAGLTZ01. Next base: position 593 of record JAUVWC010000054.1, read on the forward strand.
GACGCTGGCGGCCCAGCTCTACGGCGAGCTCAAGGGATTTTTCCCCGGCAATGCCGTCGAATATTTCGTCTCCTACTACGACTACTATCAACCGGAAGCCTATCTGCCCGGCAAAGACCTCTACATCGAGAAGGAGGCCGACATCAACGAGTTGATAGAGCGATTGCGGCTGCGCACCACGAGCGCGCTGGCCGAACGCCGTGATGTCGTTGTGGTGGCCTCCGTCTCATGTATCTACGGACTGGGAAGGCCCGAAGATATCTACAAGAACATGGTGGGATTGGAGCGGGGGCGGGAGATGGACCGTCAGCAACTTCTGCGGGCACTGGTGGACATCCAGTACCGGCGGAACGATATCTCCTTCGGGCAGGGAACCTTCCGTGTGAGGGGTGATGTGGTAGAGATCCACCTCGCCTACGACGAGATCGCCGTGCGGGTGGAGCTATGGGGTGATCTGATAGAACGTCTGAGCCTGGTCGATCTGATTACCGGGGAGGTGGTGGAGGAGAAGGATCGTGTGGTCGTCTACCCCGCAGCGCATTTTCTGACCGATCGAGATAAGCTGGGGGAGACCGTCCGGCGGATCGAAGGCGATATGGAAGCCGAAGTGGCGGCCTTTCAGGAGGCGGGCAAGCTGGTGGAGGCCCAGCGGCTGAAGACGCGGGTTGTGTACGATCTGGAGATGATGGAAGAGGTCGGGTGGTGCACCGGGATCGAGAACTACAGCCGCTATTTTGACGGGCGGCGGCCGGGTGAGCGCCCCAGCACACTCATCGATCACTTCGCCGGCGATTTTCTCACCATTATTGATGAGTCCCACGTCACTGTCCCCCAGATCAGGGCTATGTACGCCGGGGATCGATCCCGCAAGGAAACACTCGTCGAGTACGGTTTCAGGCTGCAGGCTGCGCTGGACAACCGTCCGCTGACATTCGAAGAGTTCGAATCGCTGCAGAATCAACTGGTGTTCGTCTCGGCCACGCCCGGACCCTACGAGCTGGAGAAGTGCCAGGGGGTGATCGTGGAACAGGTCGTGCGGCCCTCGGGGCTGCTCGATCCTGATATCGATGTGCGGACAGTAGATGGACAGATAGACGATCTCCTGGAGGAGATCCGGCTGCGGGTCGAACGGAGGGAACGGACGCTCGTCACCACCCTCACTAAAAGAATGGCCGAGGATCTGACCGAGTACCTGGTGAAGGTAGGGATCAAGGCCCGTTACCTGCATTCGGAGATAGACGCCCTCGACCGTGTCGACCTTCTGCGTGGGCTTCGTATGGGTGACTTCGACGTCCTGGTGGGTATAAACCTGCTCCGGGAGGGGCTCGACATGCCGGAGGTGAGTCTGGTGGCCATCCTCGATGCCGATAAGGAGGGATTCCTGCGCAGTGAGACCAGTCTCATACAGACGATGGGGCGCACGGCGCGGAATGCGAACGGCCAGGTTATCATGTATGCGGACCGCGTCACCGGCTCCATGCACGCCGCTATCGACGAGGTCGAGAGACGCCGCGTGATCCAGCAGGCACACAACGCTGCTCACGGCATCACTCCCAGGACCCTGGAAAAGAGCCGGGAGGAGGTCATGGCCAGCACCTCCCTGGCAGACCTGCTCGATTCCGGACAGAAGGCCCGCGGCGGCGAGGTGGAAGCCGAGGAGTTAGTGAAGGAATTCCGGGGGCTGGAGACAGAGAGCTGGGAGATGGCGGTGGAGCAGAAGATGCTGGCGTATGCAAGCGCACTTCAGTTTGAGGAGGCCACTGTCCTGAGAGACGAGCTGGCACGCTACCGGACAGCCGGCGGCGAACGCGGTGGGGTGGGAGGTGAAGGATGATAGATAGCGAGATACTCGATCGAATCGTACGGATCGCCCTGGAGGAGGATCTTGGCTCGGGGGACCTCACCAGTGAGTTGACGTTAGAGCCACAGTCTGAAAGCGAGGGGATAATCCTGGCGCGCGGCGGTGGTGTGATGGCGGGAATGCCGGCCGCGGAGCAGGTGTTTCTGCATATCGAACCGAGGGTCGTACTGACCCCGATGGTGGCCGAGGGGGAATCTTTCCGCAGGGGTGAGGTTCTGGCCCACATCGCCGGGCCTACCAGGGGGATCCTTGCCGGGGAGAGGGTGTCGCTTAACATGTTGCAGAGACTGAGCGGAATCGCCACGCAGACCAGGCGCTATGTAGAGGCGGTGGAGGGGACCGGCGTGACCATTCTCGATACCAGGAAGACCACGCCGGGGCTCAGGGAGCTGGAAAAGTATGCGGTTCGGACAGGGGGTGGAGCCAATCACCGCATGGGACTGTATGACGGAATCCTCATCAAGGAGAACCACGTCCACGCCGCGGGGGGTGTGGCGGAGGCGCTGGAGAGGATTCAGAAAGGTCTCGCCGGTGCCGGCTCCCGCTTCCTGATCGTGGTGGAAATCTCCACCCTGGAACAGGCCCGCGAGGGGCTTGCAGGAGGTGCCGACCGGCTGCTGCTCGACAACATGAAACCGCAGGAGATGGCCGAGCTAGTATCGATGGTGCGCTCCTCGGAGCGGGAGGACGTGCAGCTCGAAGCCTCGGGGAGCATTACCCTGAAAAATGTCCGGGAAGTTGCCGAGACGGGAGTGGACTACATAAGCATCGGCGCCCTCACCCATTCGGTGAAGGCAGTGGATATCTCCCTTCTGCTCCGGTAGTGATCGCGGATGAGGGACGCATCCTTCCGGAAGCACACTGCCCGGCCCGCAGATGCGGGTCCTCCGGCGCATGCAGGTGAAGGTGATCTCCGCCGGTTCGCATGGAGGGAAGGATTTGTCGAGGTTATCGCCGCCTCGCGGCGCCTGTGCCAGCAGGAGCCTGCGACGGGTGGCCGGCCGCGAAGAGTGGAGGAAGCGGCCGGCGCTCCCGGCGTGTTGCAGTCCGACGGTGCCGTTCGCTACAGGCCGGCCGATACCGGGTGGGGGAGTGGAACGGTGCCAGGTGGCTGTACCTACTTCTACCGGCGGGTTCCCTCCACCAACGACCGTCTTCGCGAGCTGCTGGTGCAGGGGGCCGTGCCGGGCACTCTTGTGGTGGCGGAGGAGCAATCGGCGGGCAGAGGACGTCACGGGCGGCAGTGGTACTCGCCACCCGGGGGAGGATTGTATGCCTCCCTGTTCCTGCAACCGGCGGTTCCGGTAGACCGCATCGGCTGGATACCGCTGGCGGCGGCGCTGGCGCTGGTACGGGTGGCAAAGCAGGCGGGTGTGAGTCTGGACATAAAGTGGCCGACTGATGTGGAGTGTGATGGGAAAAAGGTGGCGGGTATCCTGGCCGAGACCGTCTCTGAGGGCGATCGGGTCCATGGGGTGATCCTGGGCACCGGCATTAACGTAGACTGGGAACTGGACCGGGTACCGGAAGAGATCCGTAATCGGGGGACAGCCCTATCCCTCTGTGCATCGGTGCCTGTGGATCGAGACCGGCTGCTGGCCGACTACCTATGGGAATTTTGGGCTGTCGTCGACGAGCTTGAAGGGGAGAGGGGAGAGGGGCTGCCGGCAGTCGCCAGCGAGGTTATGTCCCGTATGGTGCACCTTGGTGAGCAGGTGCTTGTTCGTGCGGGGGAGGATGAAATATCAGGCATCTGCACAGGTCTGACACGGGAGGGTTACCTCCAGCTCGATGGTGGTCGGTCGGTAGTGGCAGGTGAGTTGATAACACGTATTGGGAACGGGGATTCGTAATGCTTCTTGCCGTCGACATTGGCAACACACATACGGTGGTAGGGGTCTTCGAGGAGGGATCGGTGCGGGCACATTGGCGTGTATCGACCTTCCCGGATGCCACTGAGGACGAGATGTGGGTCATGCTCCGCGCGTTGCTGAGTGAAGGCAACGTTGTCCCTGAGGAATTGGAGGCGGTGATTGTCGCCTCGGTGGTTCCTGCTCTGACCGATTCCATCGAAGCGGCGTGCCTTAATTATCTCGACCGGAAAGCACTTCTGGTCAGCACCGATCTGGATCTGGGAATAACGGTGGGTGTGCATCCACCTGAGGCTGCCGGTGCGGACCGGCTGGCCAACGCCGTGGCGGCAAGATACGAATACAGCCTGCCTGCCGTTGTCGTGGATATGGGGACTGCCACTACCTTCGATGTAGTCGATGAGGAAGGGACTTATCTCGGTGGTGCGATCGCCCCCGGGGTTCTCACCAGCTCCGAGGAGTTATACCGCCGGGCCGCTAAGCTGGCCAAAGTGGACATCCAGGCTCCCGCCAGCGCCATCGGGAACACTACCGAATCGAGCCTGCGTTCGGGTCTATATCTGGGAACGCTGTCCATGATTGACGGGATATTGGACCGGATAGCCTCCGAACTGGGAAGGGAGCCGGTCGTAATCTTCACCGGCGGCTTGGCCGCGCCGTTTGAGGAGGCCTTTGGCGAGCGCGGAGAAGTGGATCCACTCCTCACGCTGAAAGGGCTCCGGCTGATATATGAGCGTAGCAGGACCGGCCACTGACGCTTATTGATGCTTGCGTTTCAAGGGATGATTTCTATATTCCGACAAGTTATTAGCACTCACCTCTATTGAGTGCTAATAACGGTCCCGCCGTCCTGGCGGGCTTTAATTGATCTTGATGTCAGTCCGTAGTGGAAGTAATGGCTCCAGGCCGCACCTGACGCGGCAACGGGTCAGAAATAGGTAAATAACCAGCATGCCCGCTTCGGGTAGCAAGGAGGAAGCAGCATGGCCATCAAGGTGAAGCCGCTTGCGGACCGTGTGGTAGTCGAGCCCCTAGAAGAGGATATACAGGAGAGGAGGGGGATCATTATCCCGGACACTGCCAAGGAGAAGCCGCAGCAGGGTAAGGTCATGGCTGTAGGGCCCGGCGCCCTGGCCGATGACGGTTCGCGCAAGCCGATGGAGGTTAAGAGCGGGGATAAGATTCTCTACGGGAAGTGGACGGGCAGTGAGGTGAGCATTGATGACCAAGACTACCTCATCATGAGAGAGAGCGATATCCTCGCCATTATCTAGGTGTTTGGCTTGATGGAACCCGCAACTCTACAACGAACATTACGATAAACGATTCAGGAGGCAACGAGTCACAATGGCCAAGATTATCGAGTATGATGTGAAGGCCAGGGATCACCTCAAGCAGGGGGTGGACAAGATGGCCAACGCGCTGAGAGTCACGCTGGGCCCGAAGGGTCGCAACGTGGTTCTGGACAAGAAGTTTGGCTCCCCCACCGTGACCAAGGACGGCGTCACCGTGGCCAAGGAGATCGAGCTGGAGGATCCGTTCGAGAACATGGGCGCACAGATGTTGCGTGAAGTGGCTACCAAGACCAGCGATGTGGCCGGTGACGGCACGACTACCGCCACCGTGCTGGCCCAGTCGATTTTCCACGAGGGGCTGCGCAGTGTCACCGCCGGTTCGAACCCGATGGACCTGAAGAGGGGCATCGAGGCCGCCGTCGTTGTGGTCGTAGACGGGCTGAAGAAACTGTCTAAGGCTCTGTCCACTTCTACAGAGATCGCCCAGGTTGCGTCCATCTCCGCCAACAACGACAAGGAGATCGGCGAGCTGATCTCCGAGGCGATGGATAAGGTGGGCAAGGACGGCGTCATCACCGTCGAGGAGGCCAAGTCGATCGAGACCCATCTCGACATCGTCGAGGGGATGCAGTTCGACCGGGGTTACATCAGCCCCTACTTCATCACCGATCCGGACAGCATGGAGGCTGTTCTGGAAGATGCGCTGATTCTGGTACATGACAAGAAAATCAGCGCGATGAAGGACCTGCTACCCATCCTGGAAAAGATCGCTCAGATGGGTAAGCCGCTGATAATCATCGCCGAAGACGTAGAGGGCGAAGCACTGGCCACTCTGGTCGTGAATAAGATCCGTGGCACTCTGAAGGTCGCCGCCGTCAAAGCGCCCGGATTCGGTGACAGGCGCAAGGCGATGCTGGAGGACATTGCCACACTGACGGGCGCCCGCGTCATCAGTGAGGATGCTGGCCTCAAGCTGGAGAATACGACCTCTGGCGATCTGGGCACGGCCAAGACGGTGATCATCACCAAGGAAGACACTACCATCGTCGAGGGAGGCGGCACGAAAGAGGACATCAAGGGCCGCATCAACCAGATCAAGAAGCAGATCGAAGACACCACCAGCGACTACGACCGGGAGAAGCTGCAGGAGCGTCTGGCCAAGCTGGCCGGTGGAGTGGCGGTGATCAACGTCGGGGCGGCCACCGAGACCGAGATGAAGGAGAAGAAGGCCCGCGTCGAAGACGCTCTTCACGCCACGCGCGCGGCGGTGGAAGAGGGTATAATCGCCGGTGGCGGAGTGGCCTATCTCCGTTTGATCGACGTACTTGACAAGCTGAAGCTTGAGGGTGATCAGGCCGTGGGGGTGAACATCGTCAAGAAGGCGCTCCTGGACCCGACCCGTCAGATCGCCGAGAACTCCGGATTCGAGGGCTCGATCGTTGTGCATAAGGTGCTCGATATGAAGCGGGATGAAGGCTTCAACGCCCAAACCGAAACGTACGAGAACCTGGTGGAGAACGGCGTGCTCGACCCGACCAAGGTCGCACGTATCGCTCTGGAGAACGCCGCCAGTATCGCGGCGCTGTTGCTGACGACCGAGGCGATAGTGACCGAGAAGCCCGAGGAGGAGAAAGCACCGCCGATGCCTGGTGGCGGCGGAATGGGGATGTACTGAGCCGCTGCCTTCGTAGGTAAGCCGGATAGGAATCAGGCACACGAGTCGACAGCGCCCCGCACGGATTTTCTCCGTGCGGGGCGTTTGTGCAGTGTGCCGGAGTATGCTCACTGGCATTCGCCGGATTGCTCAACCGCTGATTCGGTTTCGCGGTCCACAGAACGGACTGCGTGCCGACTTTCGTCGGACACGCGACCTAAAGAACAGGTTCCGGATGGGAACTATTTAACAGGCGCGTTACCGTGGGGATCGGGAGAAGGTGCACCGCACGATATTCTCCTCATCCCGGCTTCGCTCGTAGTTGGTGGTCTCGGCCAGCTGGCGTACCAGGGCCAGACC
>JAUVWC010000049.1 GCA_030604325.1 Candidatus Zixiibacteriota bacterium
GGGATGGATGATGGAACAGTTTCCTGTGTTCGAGGCGGTGGGTGAAGCGGAGAACGTTGTTAGTATGCTGCCACAACTCGTCGGTTCAAGGCAATCCCGGGACTAAGTGCACCACTCCGTAATTACGGTGATGTATCGAGAGCGCCGAGGCGTCCGGCCTGCAAGGCACAATGCATCGGCGCTTGAATGCCAGCGTAATTGCGCAGCGGTGTACTAAAAGGAAGAGCGGCGATGGGATCTCTCTACTACCGCAGCCTGCTGGCCCAGCCACAGCGCCTGTCGGCGATGCATGACGCGATCCGTGCGGCGGTCGGGCCGGGCGATGTGGTGGTAGAGATCGGCACCGGCGTCGGGACCTATGCTGTCATGGCGGCTCGAGCCGGGGCCTCCACGGTCTATGCCATTGAACCCGACCGGGTGGCGGAGGTAGCGGCAAAGGTGTTCGAGGTGAACGGGGTGGAGGATCGTGTCGTGTTGATCCGGCAGCGGGTGGAAGAAGTAGAACTGCCCCGGAAGGCGGATCTGCTGATTAGCGAGGACTTCGCCCCCTGGTTCTTCGATGAGCACCTTCACGACCTGCTTCTCTACAGCCGGCGGCAGGTCTTGAAAGAGGGGGGGGGGATTATACCGACCCGCATCACGCTTCGTGCGGCACCGTGGGGAGGTCCCGGCCCCGGCGCCGGGCAGGGGGAGGGAGAAGGCAGCGGGGCCGCAGGTTCCCGGTGGAGGTACCGGCCCGGCTCCCCCGACCTCGACCTGGGCGGGATAGAGGGGATCGACTTCACTCCCCTGGAAGAGCTTGTATTGAACACCCCCGATCCGGAGGGTGTGCCGCCCGGGGGACCCCTTGCAGAGGGAGAGGATCTGTTCGGCTGGGATCTGGCCCGGCTGGAGCCCGGCACCTATCCGACCTCGGTCACCTGGACGGTGACCAGGCCTGGCACCGTGTGGGGGCTTGGTGTCTGGATGGAAATGACGCTGTGGACAGGTATACACTACAGCAACGCTCCCCACGGCGGGGAGATGTCGTGGGGACAGGGGCACTTCCCCCTCACGCCGCCTCTTCCGGTGGAAGAGGGCACCGTGCTGGAGGGTGAAGTGGAGACCCGCACCGATCCATACGGCGTGGTCTGGTGGCAGTGGGCAGTACAGATCGAGGGGAAGCCGTCCACCAGAAGGGAGGCGAATACATTCAAGGCCCTTCCCCTGGGGGATAGCCGGCGCCGGTCGCTGGCGGAGGGAGGCCGCCTCCCCCTTAGCAGATGGGCTGCCGTCGACGCCTACCTGCTCAGCGAGCTTCAGGAGAAGAGCCTGCAGCAGGTCGCTGCGGACGCCCGGCAGAGATTTCCCGAGCTGCTCGTGGACGAGGCGCGTGCCCGGCGCCGTGCATGTTACGTCCGCGAGCGGTATATAACAGGAGACGAACCCAATACTCCCCCGGAGAAGCCGTGAGTTCATCGACACTGCCTGTGCCGAGAACCGATCTGCTGGAGCGTCCACTGGAGGAGGAACTGGCCCTCTTCGATGTGGAAAGCGGTGTGGTACACACACTGAATCCGAGTGCCACTCTTGTCTGGCAGGGCCTCGTGCGTTCGTTCGACAGGGCGCAGCTCGTGGCGGAGCTGGCCGAGGCCTTCGGCATCGATGACCGGGAGGCCGAGAGGGGAGTGGAGGAGGCACTGACTCAGTTCCGCCGTGCCAACCTGGTGGAGGAGGAGTGACGAACGGCGCCGGGTGGGCCGTGGCGGGCTCGCGCTCCCGGCTGAGGCTCGGCCTCGGTGCAGCAGCTCTGCTGGCCCCGCTCTCTGTAATGCTGCCCGGGCCGTGGATGTGGTTCTTCATGACGCCGCTGCTGTGGGGCATCTGGGGAGCAGGATGGAAGGAGCGTATGTTGTATACCGCCGGCTGGGGCGGGGCGCTCCTGGTTGTAGTAGGTTATCCTCTCCTGCACATCGATCCCAGATCATTCATCTATACGCTGGTAATCTGGGAGAGTTTCTACCTCCTATTGGGTCTGCTGCTGATCCCGTGGGGTCGGGCCGGGGCGGGCCACCCCGTGGCGCAGGTCCTCAGTCCTGCTGTTGTATGGCTCGGCCTGTCGCGTATCTATGTGCTTCAGATCCCCCCGGGAGATTTCTGGATGCTGCCGGCCACGGGGGCGCCATGGCCCGGTTAAATCGTCTCGCTGGTTGGCGCATGGGGCCTTTCGGCACTCATGCTCACGACGGGTGCCGCTCTGGCAATGCTGGGCACATCGGCCCGCAAGAGTGGACTGCGGGCGCTCGCGGTCCTCTGCGTGTTGATCCCGGCGCTCGTCTTCGTGGCTCCCCAGCCCCGTCCGGCCGATCGTGATCCCTTCACTATATCCCTGCTGCAGGGCGATTTCGGCCGGCCGTGGGAGGAACGTGTCGCCCTGCTGGACAGCCTGATTCTGCCTACCTATCTGGATCTCTACCGGCAGCGGGCTCCCTCCAGTGACCTTGTTGCGGCCCCTGAGTACGCCCTTCCGGTTGCGCTCGAGGACCGCCCCGATATAATAGAGACCGTCCAGGCAACGGTGGATTCATTTGGGGCTGCGTTGCTGATAGGTGCGGAAGGCCGTGTGCCCGGCCAGCAGGACCGGTACTACAACATGGCCTGGATGTTCCGTCCCCGACAGCTCTTGCAGGGAGCGGCCGCTCCATATCCGGTTCCCTATACGTTGCACGAGACGGTACCCGGACCCCGGCCCGCCGCCTTTGAAGTTCCGACACGCATGGGGGTTCTCCTCTGCTACGATGTCGCCATTCCCCGACTCTGCCGCATCCTTGGGCATACCAATGGATTGCTGGTCATGATCACCAACCAGCAGGGGTTTGACGGCACCCCCGCCAAGAGGCTCCTGCGGGGGCTCGCGCGGCTGCGGGCGGCGGAAACGGGGCGCTTTCTGGCCATCGCTGCCAACACGGGGCCGACCGGTATTATTGACCCGCGCGGAAAAGCGCTAGGATGGGCCGGTAGTGGATGCCGCACTGTACGTGGAACGATTCGGTTGACTAAGCGTCCTGCATGGTATGTACTATATGGGTACTGGGTTCTGTGGGCCGTTTGGGGATTAGGGCTCGCGTTCTCCGCTTGGAGCGTTCGCCCCCGACATGCCAAAGGGGGACCGGAAAATGCCGAAAGACGATCATAGTGCCAGCGGCGACAACGTAGGCGGCGGCGCGGGGCGCAACCGCCGGGATTTCCTCGCCAAGAGCGCCCACATGCTGTATGTGATCCCGCTCGTTGTGTCGTACGACATTTCTGAAGTCTACGATGAGAGGGAAGGGTACGCGCTCGCCCGGACTCTTACAGGTCCTCCCCACCACCACGAGAAGTAGGAGCGGGCTCTCACCGTTACGGATCAGCGGGTGCCGATGCGCCGGCGTACCAGATTCCATAGCCGCCGCAGCATGAACCACGGCCGCAGCAGGGGGCGATATCCGGGGTAGATCTCCTTCATCACCTTCCCCCGGGGGAAGGCGCTCTCCCAGATCAGACGAAGCCGGTCCACACTGTCGGGAGCCATCCGCCATAGCAATTGCTCCCCCACCAGCCCCGGGTCTCTCAATACGGTAATATTCCGCACCGCTCTTTCCACCAGCGCCATCGTCTTCGGTTCAAGACACGAACGATCGACTTCGAGCTCATGGGGCACCGGAAGGTTCCAACAGCGGCGGTGAACCTGTGTGGCCACTACGCAGGCTCCCGGCAGGCGCAGGCGCTCCGTCCAGCTGCGGGCCTCGGCCAGCTCTTCCCCCGACAGCATTGTAGCTATCCGGGCCAGGTCGAGGAGCCACATAAGGGCGCCGAATGAGTGTTTCTGCACGTGGGCCAGCCCCATGGCCCAGAGCAGGGGAAGGGAGGGAACGAGCAGGCCCTGGCCCACCTGTGCGTCGGAGCCGGGCGGGCCGGAATGATCCCAGACCAGCTCGGTGGTGAGCGGCAGGGCCAGGCGACGTGCCCCAATCCGCTCCATGCCGAGCGGCGATGGGTGCAGATCGAGGATACCCTCTCCGTCTATCCATCTCTGCCCGTCTTCGGATGGCTGCATTCCCGCCGCGGTCAGCACGCGGGCTGCCCGGTCCCAATCCTCCCCGCGGACGATCCCGTCCACATCGACCATGGGGCGGGCTTCCACCCTCGGATAGACATCTCGTGCCAGCAGGGCCGCCCCCTGGGTGATGAGGAGGGTGATTCCTTCTGATGCGAGGATGTCCCGGGCCAGTTCCAGGGTGCGAAGGTTGGCCAGGGTCCGGGCATGATCCATCAGAAATGCAGGGCGCAGCCTGCGCGCAACTTCTTGTGCTACATCGAGTTGGTGAAATTCCGGGCTCTCCAGCAGCAGGTAGGCCGAGCCGGTGAGACCGTGATTCTTCAGTGCTGAGATCAACGCTTCATAACCGGTGTCTAATTTCTCTAGAGCACCCTTGACCTTTGATCGGTGAGAGGGGGAATGCTCGTCTGTGGCCGCAGTGGCAGCCAGAGCGTGGATCAGGGCAGTGACATCTTCGGCGGGGCCGGCTCTCGGCATCTATTCGTCTCCATCCATCTGAAAACTACCCGGAAGAGGAAATGGAGTCCAGTTGCCGTATGAGAGCCGGTCTATCAATTGCGGTTGCCGTCCTGGCGGGTGCGCAACTAACATGTGCTCCGACAAAGTCGGGACACCACTCATATTGTACAATAATGCTACGATCTATCCTCATACTCAGCCTGCTGGCTTCGACACAGAGTCCCGGTGCCTCTACCGACTCTGTAGATGTGACCAGCCGGCGCGGTGATGCACCTGAAGCGGTGCTTACTCTGCCGGAGGGAAGCTGTGCCATAGTGGTAGAAAAGGCCACTCAGAGTCTATTCCTGTACCAGGGCACGCCGCAGAGCACTCCCAAACTGATAGAGATCGTTCAGGTCAACACCGGAGAAGAGGGTGGAGACAAACAGTATGAAGGAGACCTCCGTACTCCCGAGGGTATTTATTTCTTCACCGGTATTATTGACGGAAATGACCTCCCCGCCGAATATGGCGTTCGCGCCTTTGTAACCGACTATCCCAACATATTCGACCGTCTGGTGGGCAAACACGGCAATAACATCTGGCTCCATGCGACCAACGAGCCGGAGCGCATCTCGAACGGTTTCAACACACGAGGCTGTGTTGTTGTAACGAATGAGGATCTGGATCGTCTGACGCCGCTGATCAGAGTCGGACCATATACCGGCTCCACCGTATTGATAGTGAAGGAGAAGTTGCACCGGCTCGAGCCGGCGGAGGCACGGGCCCTCCGTGACGAGATGCGGCAGCTCGTCGCGCGCTGGGAGGCAGCTTGGGAATCGATGGACATCGATCGGTATATGAATTTCTACAGCCGGGCTTTCCGCAGCATGGGTAGTGACTACAATGCGCTGCGGGCCTACAAGGATCGGCTGACCCGTCAGTACGAATACGTCAAGGTGGATATCAGCAATCTCCATATTTTCGCCCATGACGGCGAGATGATTGCTGCTTTCGACCAGCGCTACGAGTCGGATCGCTACCGTACACAATCGGCCAAGCGGCTCTATTTCAAGAGCGAGGAGGATGGCTGGAAAATCGTGGCCGAGACCAGCCGGAACACACCGTTGAAACCGGCCGAGCCGGAGCCGGCAGAGGCGGAAATCAGGCGGATAATCGCCGATTGGGAGAAGGCCTGGGAATCAATGGATACCGATAGCTATATAGCCTTCTACAGTAAGACATTCCGCAGCAGGGGAATGGATTACGCCGCCTACCACGCTTATAAAGACCGGCTGAACCGGCAGTATAAGAATATTAAAGTTGACATCAGCAATCTGCGCATCTTCCCCCGCAGTGGTGGTATGGTTGCTGCCTTCGACCAGCTGTATGAGTCGGACGGATACCGGGCGCAATCGTCTAAGCGGCTCTATTTCGTGTGGGAGGAAGAGGGGTGGAGAATCGTGGAAGAAACCAGCCAGGACAGACTGTAGACACCACCAGGGCGGTTCATGGAAAAAAGCCGACGGCACATGACAGTCATTCTGCTTCGGCCTGACGGTCGCAACCGGACGTGGGCACTCACGCGGCGTCGGTTTTTCTTGCTTTCCGCGGGTGCAGTCATATTTGCGGTCCTGTTAGTGGTACTCGTCTATGCCGTCCTGCTCCAGCGGATAGATTACATGCGCCTGTGGGACAAGTACCAGTTGATGGCCGCCCGCGACATTGCGGTGCTCTCTCCCCGGCCGGCTGGGGCTGACAGGGTACCGGGGGCGGCCGAGCTTCCGGAGGAAATGCCCCCGGTTGTTGCTGCTCGAACCGCTTCCGGGCAGCCGGAGCAAGCGAGTGTCGGTGCAGCACCGCTGGTAAGCGGTGCCGTGCCTGATGAAACCCCACAAGCTGTTGAGGCGCCGGTACGCCTGGATGATTTCCGCCTGCGTCCCCTTCAGGAGCCCGATAGCTGGGAACTCAACGTCCAGCTGACCAAGACAGAGTGGACAGGTGAGGTACAGCGGGGATTCATCGCCATCATGATAGAGGATGCCGAACGGCCCGGCAGGTACCTGACACTGCCGCCTGTGACTGTAGTCAACGGTAGGCCGCTCTCTCCTCAGGCCGGCGAATCATTTACTATCAGAAGACTGAGACCGATAAGGCACGAGTTCTCACTGCCGCAGAGCTTTGCGATGCGTGAGGTGCGGATACTGGTCTACGACCATGAGGGACATCTCCTACTGGAAAGAGTATTCCCCGTGGAGGGGGGTTGATGCAGCTAACACCTGCGATAGCGGCCGCAGCAACGGCTCTTCTCACCGGGTTTGTTCCCAAGCCGGTGGCGCCTTCTATCGGTCTGACTCCGCCCGGACGCACGCACACGATCTTCTTCGCCGATACCGACCGTGAACTACACGTCTATCACATACAAGGGCGCGTGTCCGGCCCCACGTTATTGATCATCGGCGGGATTCACGGCAACGAACCGGGGGGTTACCTCGCGGCCGACCTTTACGCCGATCTTACCCTGCGCCGGGGGAACCTCATCATAGTTCCCCGCGCAAATATCTATTCTATTTATCAGAACACCCGAGGTGCTCACGGAGATCTGAACCGCCAGTTCGGAGCATCCCTGGAGCACGAGATCGACCAGGATATCGTGGCCGTGCTGGCGAGTCTGATGACGGAGTCGGATGCACTGTTGAACCTTCACGACGGTTCCGGCTTCTACAGCCCTGTATGGGAGAGCCCGCGCCGTAATCCCCAGTTGTGGGGCCAATCGATCATCGTCGATACCGAAGAGTTCTCCCGGCCGGGTGGGCAGCGGGTGGATCTGCAGGCTACGGCAATGGCGGTGGTGGAGCGGGTGAACCGAGAGATCAAACGGCCGGATCACTGTTTCCGGGTCAAGAACACGATGACCTTTAATGAGGAGTCTCCTCACAAAGAGCAGCGTGGCTCGGCTACCTTCCACGCGGTCAGTCGTGTGGGTATTCCGGCTTTCGGAATAGAGACCTCCCAGGACATATCCGACGAGTCGTTGCGCGTGGAGTACCAGGTTCTGGTCATCAATGCCTTCCTCGAACGTTTCGGCATCGAACCCGACCATCCCCGCTTCGCGCTCAAGACACCGGCGCTTAGTTATCTTGCAGTTTCGGTAGACGGAGAACCTTCGATCATCGTTGAGGACGGCGGCACGCTGGCGGTTGCGCCCGGTTCGAAA
>JAUVWC010000083.1 GCA_030604325.1 Candidatus Zixiibacteriota bacterium
CATCAAGATCACCTTCGTGGGCGATCGGATAGGTGTGGAACTGAACGGTCAGCCGGTGGTGGATTGGGTGGCCGAACCCCGGGGTAAGATCCGGGATTTCGCTGACAGGGGGTATATCGGCCTCCAGAACCACGACTGGGATACCACCATCCAGTTCAGGAATATCTTCGTCAAGGAACTCCCGTAACCGTCAACTGGTTGAATTCCTCGATAAGGGCGTCGATCTCTTCCATCTGGCCCTGGATGCCTCTCCAGTAGTCGGGCTCGTACCACTGGGCGATGAGTTCCTCGGCGCTCTTCCCCTGCTGCTCGACCCAGGTGAAGTATTTCAGGTTGTGGATGCGCCGCCGGTCCGTGTGGCGCAGTTCCTCCAGCCGGTCGGTCGCCAGGCCCAGGAGGTAGCGGGCACAGTCAGCGGACGCATCCAGTTCGGTATATTCTCCGTGTTCTTCGCTCATCTCGCCTAGTCGGCTCTGGTAGAGTTCCATCGAGTCGGTGAGCACGGTAAGGATCACGTCGCCGGCACCAAGCTCATAGTACCTGGCGAACTTGATGGCCATGATGAGATTGGCGATGCCCGAGAAGCCGAGCAGGTCGAGGCGCTCGACCACCTGCTCCGGCACGCCCCGGCCGGTAAGGTAGGAACGCCCCTTCTGTTCGTTGAAGAGCCGGGCCAGGTGCACGACAGCCTCGTCGTCGATGGCCATCACCATATCGGTGTTCTTCACGTTGTGAATCCATGGCACGTGCTTGTCCCCGATACCTTCGATGCGGTGGGCCCCGAAGCCGTTTTCCATCATCGTCGGGCACTGCAGGGCTTCGCCGGCGGCGACCTTGATGGTGGGGAACAGCTGCTTCAGGTAATCGCCGGCACCCAGGGTTCCCGCCGAGCCGCTGGTGGCGACCATACCGCGGAAGATGTCGCCGGGTCCGAGTTCCTTCTCCAGTACCTCCTCCATCGCCTGGCCGGTGACCGTATAGTGCCACAGGTAGTTACCGAACTCGTCGAACTGGTTGAAGATCATCAGGTCGCGGCCTGAATTCTTCAGTTCCCGGCACTTGTCGAAGATTTCTTTGACGTTCGACTCGCTCCCCGGTGTCTTGATCACCTCTCCGGCGACGGTGGCCAGCCAGTCGAACCGCTCCCGGCTCATTCCTTCGGGGAGAATGGCCACCGACTCGCAGGCCAGCAGGGTGGCATTGTAGGCACCGCCGCGGCAGAAGTTGCCAGTGGAAGGCCAGACCGCTTTGTGCGAGGTGGGATCGAACTGCCCGGTCACCAGGCGGGGCACCAGGCAGCCGAAGGTAGCGCCGACCTTGTGGGAGCCGGTGGGAAACCACCGGCCGACTAGGGCAATAATGCGTGCTTCCACTCCTGTCAGGCTCTCCGGGAATTCGATGTAATTGACCCCGGTGAAGCCGCCACCCGAGGCAATGGGTTCGTTTTTCCAGGTAATGCGGAACAGGATGAGAGGATCCACTTCCCACAGATCTACTTTGCGGAGCCGCTCCTGTATATCCGTCGGAATCAACGAGGGGTCTCTCATCTGCGCGAATGTGGGAATGATGATACCCCGCTGCCTTGCCCGGCGGGCGGCGCGCTCCCTTCGTTTGGTATCAACCGTCACATCGATCATGTCGTGTTTCCTGTCTGCAAGGGTTACGCTCCGCCGCTCCGGTCAGGCGCGTCGACGAGGCGCAACGCCGCCGGTGCGGATGCAGCGGAGGATGAATTCCGACGGATTTATGACTCGGGACACTAGATTAGACGACAATGTAGTCGCTGTTCCACCCGGTCGCGAGAGGTGGGATAAGAGAACTTGCCGTGAGGTGTGGCCGGGGGATAGGTTTCCCTACAGCGATATCATCAACACGTGGATCAGCCATGCAACTACATGTCGTAACGCATCCACAGTGCCTCGAGCACAGTGCCGGCTTCGGACATCCGGAGAGACCCGAGCGCCTGACGGCCATTCTTGACCGGCTCCACGAGCCGCAGTGGGCTGGTCGCATCACCTGGCACGAGGCGCCTGAGGCTACCGAACCCCAGCTCTTTCGCGTGCACCTCTCCGGCTATCTGGATTTCATCCGTGAGTCGAGCGAGCGGGGTGGGGCCCGACTCGACCCTGATACGGCCACCAACCGGGAGAGCTGGCAGGCGGCCCTGCGTGCGGCGGGCGGCGCCGCCCACGCCGCCAGGCTTGCACTCAGCGAGCAGGCTGGCACCTTCGCCGCCGTGCGGCCGCCGGGTCATCACGCCCTGGCCGACCGCGCCATGGGTTTCTGCCTTATCAACAATGTCGTCGTTGCCGCCAGGGACGGGCTGGCACAGGAAGGTGTGGAGAGGATCCTGATCGTGGACTGGGACGTCCATCACGGCAACGGCACCCAGGCTCTGGTGGAGCGGGATCCATCGATCCGTTACATCTCTCTGCACCAGTGGCCGCACTACCCCGGCACCGGCGCAGAGCAGGAGCGCGGTGTCGGCAACATCTGGAACATACCCCGCCCCGGTGGTCTTCTGCCGGAGGAGTACATGCATGATCTGTGTGCCGCCATCGACGAGGCGACCGATGGATGGTGTCCCGACCTCATCCTGGTCTCGGCGGGTTTCGACTCGATGTCGCTCGATCCGCTGGCAGGTTTCACCCTCAGGGTCGAGGACTACACAGTCCTGACCGAGAAGCTCCGCAGCTGCGGCGGGCCCGTAGCCGGTGTGCTCGAGGGAGGCTATAGCCTGGAGAATCTCTCCTCCGGAGTCGCCGCCTTCCTGGAAGCGCTGTCCTAGGTTGGGGAAAAGAAAGCCCCGGTGCGAGCCGGGGCTTTCTACGAGCCGTCTTGCGGGACGGCCGGATTTGAAACCTCAGAGGATTCAGACCGATATAATCACGCAGTTACTTCTTGATGATCTCCACGTTTCCGCTGAAGGTTTTGAGCCTTACGCTGGCCGTGCCCGATCCGGTCACGAACGAGAGCACCTTTCCCGGGCCGTAACGGCCCCGGCGCTCGGCCCTCTGTCCGAATCCGTTCTTGATGTCGCCGATGAAGGTGGTGACGTCGAAATCCGCCGAGATGTCGGCGGGCAGCTCCAGCTCGATAGATCCGCTGTGGTTCTCCATGACAAGCGAGGCGTTAGCGGTCAGATCGCCGGCGAACCACATGTTTCCCGAGAGGGATTCGAAGTTGCCGTCCTCGATGGCGCGGCCGCGCACTTTAACCTCGCCGCTTATCGTGCCTACATCGAAGCTGCCGGTAGCCTCTCGGATGGTAATGCGACCGCTGATCGTGTTGGCCCGGATCGGCCCCTGGCTGGCGGCGATGGTGATGTCGCCGCTGATGCACTTGGCCCGGACACGGGCCGGTTGGCCCCCGACGTCGACATCGCCGCTGATCGATTCGAGGTCGAGGTTGCCGGTAACCTCCGAAACGGTGATGTCGGCGCTTACCGTTTCCACATCCAGCCGGCTTGCGGCTGGCACGTGTATTTCCAGATCGGATCCTTCAATCCGCTTGATATTCTGCCTCCGCCGCGTCTCCGCGTCAGGTAGAATCACTTCGATGACAGTTTCGTTTCCCCGGACTTCGAAATCGAGACGCTCGGTGCCCTCGCCCAGGGTGCCTTTGACGGATACTTCGGCGCGGTTCCATCCGATCACCTTGACCGTGCCGGATAAGTTCTCAATCTTGACCAGACCGTCGCGCGGCGCTGCTTTCGTTTCGTCCACCCGCTGCTGGGCGGTGGCACTGGTCGCCAGAATGCCAATCAGGAACAGAGCGGCACCCAGGCAGGGGAGAATCGTCCTGTTTGATATATTCATGGAATTCCTCCTGGCTGAATCCTCGTTTAGTACTGTGTGGTGAGTTGGACAGTCCATTGCAGAAGTGCGACCTTCTGGTGGCAGGTCGTCGACAGCATCGACTGCAGTTCGGCATCAGACGGATTGTCGGCCAGGGCAGCGCGGGAATCCTCGATGGCGCCCTCGATCATCTGCAGGTGATCCTCGATCACCTTCCTTGTGGGCTCAGGCAGACTTTCCTGATACTCACCCATCGAGGAGACCAAGTCCTCCGTGGCCCCCGCGTACTGTTTCTCCATCGCTGCTATTGTGATCAGGCCACGGCTCCATTCGGCCTGAAATATCTCCAACGAATCCAATCCGTCGCGGGAAAGGCGCAGGGTAACAACCGAGGCGAAAACGACCAGCAGGACCGCGGCTGCGGCGATCAGCGAATATGCGGGCCGTACAAATCGCCTCATGCCCGCTTTGAGATCGGCAGTCTGTACCATTCTTTCTTCGATCCGGCTTCGGATCGCCGGCCAGAGATCACGCGGCGGTGACTTCGTCATGGACATCTTACCCGCCTCGTCCAGTAAAGCCTTCAGTTGAGCAAGCACCTCCCGGCACGAGGAGCAGGCTGCCAGGTGATCCTCGAGCACAGCGCGCTCCATATCGGCGAGGGCTCCGTCCAGGTAGCCGTCCATCAGGCGTTGCGTGTCCCGACAGGTCATGATACAAGCGCCTTCCTAAGAAGGGTACGGGCCCGGTGGAGCTGGGCCTTCGATGTTCCGATGCTCGTGTTCATCATCTTGGCAATCTCATTGTGCCGGTAGCCTTCGATGTCATGGAGCACGAATACCGTTCGTGCCCGCTCCGGCAATCCGGCGATCGCTCTTTCCAGGTCGATCCGGCTCTCCAGTGCAGGGGCGGGTGTGGCACCAGCCAGGAGCGAGATATCTTCCGTAACTTGTTCCCGCTGCCGGCGGCGCCTGCGTGCCCGCTGGTCCTGGAGAACCGCATTCACGGCCAGCCGGTGCAACCAGGTGGTGAAAGCCGCTTCCCTGCGGAAGGTGCTCAGTTTCTCCCAGGCCAGTACGAAAACATCCTGGGTGAGTTGTTCCGTGCGTGACTGGCTGGTCGTGAGCCGGTAGCAGATCGCGTACACCCGATCCACGTACATGCGGTAGAGCGCCTCAAAGGCGTCAAGATCACCGTTCTGCGCCCTGCGAACCAGAGTCTCCGCATGCTCCCGATCCGCCCTGTCTGCACCCTCTCCCTCTGTCAAATCGCCCGATGGGCTCGTTGCCGGCTTATGCGCCTTATTCTTATTCATTGGATGCCGTTAAACCCTGAACGGTTTAAACAGGTATACGATGGTAGCAGGTGACAGTTACATTTTGCCCTTGTGTTCCGCTTACAATACAGCCTAGGCAGGCGCGACAGGAATATAAATGATGGAGTTCGCGGTTAGAATGCACCCCCGAGCGTACTGTAGAACAAAACCGGCTCTAGCCACGGCCGGAGGCCTTGCGTGGGCAACGATCACTATTTTTATTCTGTCGGGATGCGGCGATCCCGGCTCCGAATATGCACCGAAACGAGAGATTCTCGCCACAGGAGTGGAGCGGGTGACGTATGCGGCGCTGGAGCCCCGGCGACTGGCCTTCGATACGATCGCCACCTGGGATGTGTGGAACCCGGACGGACCCTACCTCTTCAACGAAATCTCGGATGTGGTGGGTGGGACAGAGTCCTTCTTCCTCCTGGATGGAGGTAACCGGCAGGTTGTGGATCTGGCCCCGGACGGAAGCCTGCGCGGTGTGCTCGGCCGCGAGGGTTCAGGTCCCGGGGAATTCCGCAGTCCGCTGCACTTGACTTTTAGCGATGAGAAGCTGTGGATCTCGGATGTCGGCAACCGCCGCTTCTCGGTCTACGGTCTGGACAGAACCTACCTGCGGGATGTGAGGTGGCCGGGGGCCAGCCGGCTGGTCAACCGCTTTGCCATTACTCCCACAGGCAGCATTCTCCACAGCGGCTTGTGGCCGCTGACGGTGGCCGAGCTCGCCGACCAGGAACCGCTTTTCTACCTGGCGGAGTTCCCCGGGGAAGGAGAGTGGGAAGAGGGGCGGGCCGCGATCTACGTTGATACGCTCGTCACGATGAAATCCGCTCCCTATCTGGCCACCGAGATCCGCTCCGAGGAAGGTGATATCCGCATGTGGTTCGGCCTGCCGGAGTTCTCCCCGCGGCTCTTCTGGGCCGCCGGTCAGGAGCAGGTCGTCACCGTCATATCGGATGAGTATCGCTTCGAGATACGCTATCCGCATGGAGAAATATTCCTCGAAGTAGTGGCGCCGACACCGGAGCTGAGGGTGACGGAGGCGCACAAGGAGTGGTTTTTCCGCTACGAGGCCGAACGCCGCTTGCGCCAGTACGGCTCGTTTACCCTCACTTCGGATTCCCGAGCCCGCCTTCCTTTCGCCAGGCAGATGCCGGCCATCACCGGTATCGCCATGGACAGGATGGGGCGCGTGTGGGTATTGGCCAGCACAGACCGGCCCGGCGTCACCCGCCTCGACGTTTTCGACAGAGAAGGCGACTACATGGGGCATCTGGGGGAGATGCCGCTGCCGGCGGCGATCAACTGCGACGGGTACGTGCTCGTGCGCGAGATGGGC
>JAUVWC010000237.1 GCA_030604325.1 Candidatus Zixiibacteriota bacterium
AACTACAGTCTCACCGGCAATTCCGCTTTAAGTAATCTCGACTACGATGATCCGTGGTCAGAGCACCTGAGCGCCGCCCTTGATGCGGACAACCGCAGCCCGTTTACCAATGTCTCACTCACGGTTCGGATTCCCCTGTTCGACGGGGGGCGCAATGCTTCCAACGTGGAGCGGCAGCTATCCATCATCAGGGAACGGGAACGCCAGATCGAGGAGACGATGGCCGACCTGCAGGTGGAAGTCATCAACCGGGTGCGGGCGGTGGAGGGCGCCATGCGCCGGATGGAGATCCTGGAGGAGAACCTGCAGATAGCGAGGACCAGTTATCAGATAAGCCAGCAGCAGTACGAGCGGGGAGAGATCAATCTCAATGATCTGATGCAGGCCCAAGACCAGCGTAGAACGACAGAGAGGAATCACCTCCAGGCATGGATCACCTTCGAGATAGCCAAAGCGGATCTGAAGGAGATCACGCTGTGGGACTGGGAGACGAACCAGGCGGTCAGCCAGCGTACGACTCCCCCGACACCTTTTGAAAAATAGCGGATAACACTGTTATTTTGGTTCTTGAGAGTCGGTATCCGGGAGATGCAGATTTATAACCGGTAGAAGCAGGAGGAAAGGACATCAGATGGCACGTTGCTCGGGAGCGATTGAAGAAAAAGGTCGGTTGAAGCCGGTCTTAAAGATATTTCTGATCATTATCATCCTCGGTATGGTGGTGTTGGCCGTCTACTGGAGGGTGTCGTCGAAAAAGGAGGAGGAGGCCGCATCGGCTCCTCCGGCCGGCACCGAGCAGGAGCAGGAGGACGCCCTGCAGGGTCTGTTCCGTGGACTCGATCCCATCCCGGTCAAGGCCACCCCCACCGTGCTCGGAACCCTGGTTCAGACGGTTCACGCCGAAGGGCGCGCCCAGCCGCTGCGCCAGGTGCAGGTCACCAGCCAGGTCAACGGCATCCTGCAGAGGGTGCTGGTGAAGGAGGGGGATTATGTCAGTGAGGGCCAGGTGCTGCTGGAGCTGGATGACGAGCAGTACCGGCTCGAACGGGAGGACGCGAAGGCGGCCCTGCTGCAGGCTAATGCCGACTACGCCGCCAGCCTGGACCAGACCGATACCGTGGCCCGAGAGGGGCTGGAGCTGCCCCAGCCAACCATGAGCGATGCGGAGCTGGCCGCGGTGGAGACGCGTTTCCATCAGGCCGAGGAAGCTTACCGGCAGGGACGCATCGATGAGGGTGAATTCCAGGATATAGAACTGGAATATCAGACCGCCCGCATCCTGGCCGGCAAGGAGCGGGGCAATATCCTGAAGGCCAGGCTCACCCAGCGTCAGATCGCCGTGCAGAGGGCGGAACGCAACCTGGAGCGCACCAGGGTCAAGGCGCGCTACTCCGGATACGTCGCCAACATGCGCGTGACCGCCGGCGAGTATATCTCGGGCTCTACCGAGCTGTTCACGCTGCTCGACCTGAGCACCATGCGGGTCGAAGTGGATGTGCTGGAAAGCGAAATCGCCCCCCTAGAGCCCGGTCGCAAGGCGGAAATAAGATTCACCGCGCTGCGTGACGAGGTGTTCGAAGGCACGGTCATTTCCGTCAACCCGATCATCGATGCGCAGACGCGCACCGGCCGTGTCACCCTCGAGTTGAGCAATCCGAGGGGGAAGATCACGGCGGGCATGTTCGCCCGGGCCAGAATCTTCTCCCGCAACATCGACAATGTGTTGATGGTCCCCCACGAGGCCATCGTGGAGCGGGATGAGCGCACACTGGTCTTTGCGGTGAAACAATCAGAGGAGGAAGATAAGCCGGATTATGCCGAGTGGCGCTACGTGCAGCTGGGACCGGATAACGACACCCACGTGGTGATTCTGCCATCTGATAATACGCTCGAGGGGGTGAGCCCCGACATGCTCGTATGTGTGGAGGGGCATGTCAGCCTGCAGCACGACAGCCCGGTGAAGCTGCTGGAGATAATACCGCCGAATATGCTTATCCCGTAACAGCTTGCCGTACCGGGAGAATGTGAATCGATTGGTGAACATGATGATCGGGAGGCCCCGTGCACGTATCTGAACTCGCCATCCGCCGCCCCGTCGCCACCGCCATGTTTTTCCTGGCGGTGGTGCTGATCGGGGTAATCAGTTTCAGCCGCCTGGCGGTCGACCTCTTCCCGAGCCTCTCCTTTCCGCGGCTGGTCATCTGGACCACCTACACCAACGTTTCGCCCGAGGAGGTAGAACAGTTCATCTCCGAGAGGATCGAGCAGAGCATCCTGCGCGTTCCGGGTGTCCGCGAAATCCACAGTGTTTCACGCGAAGGCGTCAGCCTGGTGACCATCGAGTTCAACTGGGATGCGAACATGGAGTACGCGATGCTCAACGTGCGGGAGAAACTGGACATCCTGCGCAGCCAGCTGCCCGAGCTGGCCGGCCGGCCAACCATTCTGAAGGCCGATCCCAACGCCGAGCCGATCATGAGCCTGGCGGTCTCGGGCCGGGGGGGGCTGGTCGAGATCAAGGGGCTGGCGGAGAATGTAGTAAAGCGACGCCTGGAGCAGATCGACGGCGTCGCCCTCGCCGCGGTTACCGGGGGAACCGACCGGCAGATCCGCGTCGAAGTTCGCCGCGAGATCGCCGAATCACTGGGGATCACCCTGCAGGAAATCCAGGGTGCGCTGAGGGCGGCCAACGCGGTGTCGACAGGCGGTACTATCAATCGCGGCCGGTTCCAGTGGTACCTGCGGCCGATGGGGGACTTCCAGAGCATAGCGGATATCGAGCAGGTAGTGGTGGCACACCGGGGAGAACGGCTGGTCAAGGTCTCCGACATTGCCGAGGTGGTCGACGGATATGAGGAGCGCGACAATCTGACCCGCTTCAACCGCTCGGAGAGCATCGGGATCCTGGTACAGAAGGAGGCGGGTAGCAATACGAGCCAGGTCTCGGCCAAGGTTCGGGATGTGCTGGACGAACTGGAGGGAGAGTACCCCGGCCTCACGGTGGCTATCGCCTTCGATCAGGCCGAATTCGTAAACAGCAGCATTGCCAATGTCATCTGGGCCATCGCGCTGGGGGGCCTGTTCGCCTTTCTCATGCTCTTCTTCTTCCTGCATGACATCCGCAATCCCCTCAACATAGGCCTGGCCATCCCGATCTCCATTATCGCCACCTTCTTCCTCCTCTATATCTTCGGCATCTCCCTCAATATGATGAGCCTCGGGGGGCTGGCGCTGGGAGTGG
>JAUVWC010000315.1 GCA_030604325.1 Candidatus Zixiibacteriota bacterium
CTTCCCGAGGCTCACCGCCATTGATGGTGTAGAAGTGACTGAGCGAGGCCACCTTCTCCAGGGTTATGCTTATGAGACAGTACTTGTCCCGGCTCAGTACTATGGCCCGTTCCACCTTGTCGGTGTCCAGGTCCTCACCCCGCAGATGGTAGATTATCTGGAAATCGGTGAACATTCTCGGGTCTTCATCCAGTGCTTCGGCCTGCACATCAACCTCAAGGGCGGTTACATTCAGCCTCATCTTCTCCAGGATCATGATTACGTCCATACCGGTGCAGGCGCCCAGTGACATGGGAATGAGCTCTGCCGGAGTGGGGCCGGTCTCTTCCCTCTCCCTGTCCCTCCAGCCATCGAGCCGGATCTCCTTGCCCGAGTGTGAACGAACCTTGAAGTGAAAACCTTCAACCCATGTGGCGCGTGCGTTTCTCAGCATCTGTAAACCTCTCCTTGGGGGACGTTCTCTTCAGCATGAAAAGTACGGCGTAAAAACCTGGACCGCCACAGAAGGGGCCGCCGCCCCTGCCTTGACACTGTGAGAAATAGAGCCGTAACGTAGCGGAAGGCCACCGGATCCTTTTACCGGCGCCGATCCAGTTCATCGGGAAACGCATAACATGGGTCAGATTCTCCTGGCAGGTACGCTGCGCTGATGGAACTCTTATCAAGATCGGATAAATGGTACCTGGGTGGAGGGGACCGCCTCCTCTGGGCTCCTCCCTTTCCATTATGGCTGTCATACCCCGGCCTGTGGGACGAGGTGCACTACTTCAACCACGCCCTCTTCCCATGCTTCACCTGGACACTCGTTGACGGGCGGGGCCGCCCCTACCCTACGTGCCGGAGCCGGTGGCACTGGTCGCCAGCCGGGATGTCGACCTCGCTGAGATCTGCCGCGTTTCCCTTCCACGGTGCTCCGCTGTTTGAAGCGGGGGCCGAAGAGTTGTCCGGCGAGGTGACCGCCTGGGAAAACCTGGCGCTTACGGAGGATGATCGTCTGTGCGCCGAGGTTACTATCGATGCCGATGCCGAGGCCTGGGAGGGAGGACTTCACTTCGTCGCCTGGACGGCCCAGCCCGACACGGGTGGCCTCTATGTCCTGCCCGACGGGCGCGAGACCCGGTCGGGGGATTTCGCCGCTGGGCCGTGGGGGATAATCTGGACCCGGACACTGCTGCCTCCCGACTGGCCGCAGGTGGAGCTGCGCTGCCGGCTCTGCCTCGACCGGCAGGCCACCTCCTGGTCGGTTCAGTTCTCTGAGGACAGGCACGTGCAGCCGCACTGGGGATTGACACCCTGGTCGGGACCGTGGGAAAGACCCGGCCTGTCGGGTGAGGTGCGCCAGTCGGGGAATGCACCGCACGGGCTCTATTACGCCGCCCTGCACGCCGAACTGGCAGAGGGGGCCGGAGGACAGGATCAGCTCACGATAGTCTTTGAAGTATTGGGGGAGACGGGGAAGGACGCGGAGGAGAGCGAAAGGGTAGAGGTGGGTGCCGATGCGGTACGCACACCGCCGGTATGGATCGAGGAGACATCGGCCCCGGAGGAGGAACCGGCGGATGGGGACCTCGAGGGCGAAGGGGTGCAGCCTGCCTCGACGGGATGGGAGGCTCCCGGCATGCTGCTGGGCCGGACCGCCCGCATATGGACGGAAGCGATGAGAGGCGTACCGGAACTCCACTGTTCCGATCCCTACCTGGAGGCGGCGTGGAACCATCGGTGGTATGGGCTGCGGTTGCTGGAAGGACGGGGCGGACACGGCTACCAGCGTTATCCGGCGGTCTGTGAGGGGATCGGATATTTCCGGGTACCGATCTCCTACAGCGGGCACGCTCAGATGCGCGATCTGCGCTGGAGGCACGATCCGGCCGCTGTCAGGGGAACCCTGCGCAACTTCCTCGTCAACCAGCGTGAGGATGGTTCTCTGCCCGGAAGGATCTACCACAACACCGACCGGAAGACCGACTTCTACCTGGCGGACTGGGGCGGGGCGCTGCTGGCCCTCGAACAGGTGCATCCCGATACAGCCTTTCTGGAAGAGACCTACGAACCGCTTGCCAGATACGCCGACTATTTCGATGGGCAGCGCGACCGTGAGGAATCTGGGCTCTACGACGTGATTTCCCAGTACGAGACGGGCCAGGAGTATATGAGCCGCTACATGGC
>JAUVWC010000156.1 GCA_030604325.1 Candidatus Zixiibacteriota bacterium
ACTCTACCAGTCAGTGCGTATACCTCCCCGAGATCCACCCATACCTCATCGAGGGAAGGATCCTGTCGTAGAAGGGCGCGATAACGGCTGATCGCCCTGGTCGTGTCGCCGAGACTCAGGCTCAAGTGGGCCATGTTGCGCTGTATGCTGACGCTCTTAATTTCGCTATCCAACGCCCGGATGCTATCTGCCCCGGCCAAGTAACGCTGTCCCTCCTCCATGCGACCGAGGCTTATCAGAGCTTGCCCCAGGCTGTAATGCGCCCCAGGATGCCAGGGGCGTTGCTCGACAGCCGTATTAAGATAGCCGACGGCTTCTTCCGCCCGTCCTGTTTGCCATAGCAGGAGACCGAGGAAGTAGTGGTAATCTACATCCTCAGGGTCCAGCTCCAAGGCCCGACGCCAATAGACGATGGCCTTTTCATAGTCACCGTTGTCTCTGTACAGCACACCAAGGTCACTGTAAGCTTTCGCGTATGAAGGGTCGATGGCTATGGCCTCCTCGTAGGCCAGTAGAGCGCTGTCCATATCTCCCAGTTCGAAATAAACACGTCCCAGCTGGAGCAAGGTTGTACGGTGCCTCTCGCGGTCGATGTCTTGGCGAGATGCTTGCTCCTCCTCCCGGGCTACCTTTCGTTCCTTGCGGTACAGCTCCACGGCTTCGCGGTACTGCTCGCGGCGGAAGGCATTGTTCCCCAACTTGAACCAGACACCGCGATAGTAGGGGTCCATCACAACCACTTTTTGGAAAGCGGTCTGGGCCTGGTCTAGCTGGCCCAGCTCCGTAAAGATAAGTCCCCGCAAGTAAGGGACATCCGCCAGTTCGGGTGCGTAATATTCTGCGCTGTCAGCCAACCGCAGGGCAGCATTGAAGGTACCCTGCCGGAAGGCCTGCTCCGCTTGCGTGAGAAAAAGCCCTGCCTTCGGGTCTATCTGCCGCCTCAACAGGACCGTACTTGAAAGTTCCGGCTGATCCAGATCAGACTTGCAGCTGGCACAAATCAGCAGTAAAAGAAAAAGGGCCCGGAAAAGATAGGCGGTAAGCCTACCTGGCCGGGATCTTCGTGAGTTCGGTGCGGATTTGTTTCGAGTATAGAACATGGCTGTCATGGAGGCTCATTAACGCACTTCGGTCGTATCACTTATTCCGATCCCACTGGACCTGCTTTGTTTGTTGTCAAAAGGGAGCCAGAAGCCCTGATTTGCCTTACCCAGTTAAGCTCTTTACTTGCCCTATACGGGTACCCTTTTCCTTCAGGAACGCAAGCCAAATCGGAACGCGCTAAGGCGTAGTGCGAAAACCACGAAGGCATCACCAAACCTTTTGTCCAGTTTTTCCCGGGCGCGCTGCCCGGCACCTCTTGCTGCCCCTCTGCTGACGCCAGCTGTACTTCTTCGTTAGATAGACGGGTATGGTTGGTTGGGGGAATGACTTCCAGCAATGTTGTCATACGCGGTGATGCGCGCCGTCTTTCTCCCTGTAGGTTCAGCGCCTCGCGATGGCCACTTCCCGGCGCCTCGGAAGCGGTTCCCGCGCATACGTCTGGGCCCCTTCTACGATTCGTATTTCCTGATTCGCTTCCACCCCCACAAAGCGCGCGACCTGACCACTGGGCCAGTAGACCTGCAGGGAGTCGAGGCGGGTTGCTGCTCCCAGGCCGAATGTTGCGATCTTCTCCGACTGGGTAAGGTAGCCGGACCCGGTCCGGATGCGCCGCTCCATGCGCTGATTGCCGATCACGGCGACAATGCGTGAACCGATCCCATCACGGTTACTCCGCCGCCCTTCCAGCCGCACGCGAAGGAAATGAGCGTCTTTCAGGTCGTTGCGCCACAGGTGCGCTGGCCCGTCATTCTCGGTGAACAAAATGTCCAGGTCCCCGTCACGGTCGAAGTCGGCATAGGCGGATCCTCGCGCCACCATTGGCTGGGCGAAAACCCCTCCCACAGCCTGGTCTAACTCTTCAAACGTGCCGTCGCCTCGGTTTAGAAAGAGCTTCGCCGGCTGCCGATACGAGAGCCCTTCCTGCACTTGTGCTGCAAATGGATACACATGTCCGTTGGCGGCAAGAAGATCGAGGTCCCCATCGAAGTCTACGTCCAAGAGCAAAACACTGAAAGTCAAGTTAAGCCGACTGGCATGCCCGATTTTGGAGACGGCCGCGCGGTCGACGAACCATCCCTGGCGCGTATACCGGAAAACCCCGATCATCTCGTTCGAGAAGTGACCAACAAAGATAGAGGTTTCTCCGCTGTTGTCCACCACGCCGGCATCAATGCCCATACCGGCCCGTGCTTCACCCCGTTCGCCGTAGGCCATACCGGTGATCATCCCCTTCTCAGTGAAGGTGCCGTCGCCGTTATTCTCGTACAGCAGATCACCCTCACCGTCGTTGGACACTGCAAAGTCCGACCAGCCGTCCTGGTTAAAATCCATCTCGGCTACGCCCAGCGATTTACCGGGCGCGCCCAAAAATCCTGCCGCTTCTGTCATGTCCGTGAAGGTACCGTCCCCATTGTTCCGGTAGAAGCTGCTCGGAATGCCCTCGTAGTGATCCGGGGGGCAGTATGATTTGTTCACGCCATCTAACGAACACCACTTGTCTAATTCCGGCGTCCAGACGGTGTAGTTGCCGACGTAGAGGTCGAGCCAGCTGTCCCGGTCGGCATCAAAGAACAAGGCCGAGCTGCTCCAGATCGGTTCACCCGCTACTCGGGCGGCCTTTCCCACCTCGGTAAATACGCCCCCGTCGTTGCGGAAGAGCATGTTTTCACGCAGCGTAGTAAAGTAGAAATCCTGATCACCGTCATTGTCGTAGTCGGCCGCTACGATTCCGATACCGTAAGCCGATATGTCGCCCAGTCCCGCCTCCTCGGTTTTGAGGGAAAAGGTGCCGTCCCCCTCATTCCTATACAACCACAATCCTCGCACGTCCCTGTCGGTGGTCCCCGGCCAGACACCTCCACCCACCAGCAGGATATCAACCCAGCCGTCGCCGTCGTAGTCCATAAAGCCGCCACCGGCGCCCATCTGCTCAGGATACCACATCTTCCCGAAGGCGCCGTTATCATGCCGGAATTCGCCCAGCCCGGCCTCCACCGTCACATCGGTAAAAGCAGGCATGGCCCTATCGGTGCTTTCCGATCTGGCCGCTGGCTCCCCGGCGGGTTCTGGCCCGCTGCAGCCGAACCAGCCGCCTGCGATCAGCCCGATCCAGAGATAAGGCGCATAGACCCACCAAAGGCGAATAGTCTTTTCTAGCCTGTTAAGCATCTATCCTAAAATTGCATACTTTAGAGCGTGAAAAGAAAGTTAAACTGTTCCTTCTGTGGAAGCAAGCAGCTCTGGTCAATCCGGGGGGAGAAGATAGGTTACGGCGCTTGTGGACACGGAGAGGCCTTCCCGCAGGACCCCTTTGCAGAATAGGGATACATAACCTGAAGGGACCCCCTAGTAAGGAGTCCCTTTGCGACATTCGGATGCTCACCCGATGGGGTGGAGCCAGGATCAGTGATCGGTTCTTATATCTCGAGGAGTTACACCGCCCCTCCGCCACTCGGTGGAGAGACCTACGCTCTTGAAGGTTGCGCTCTTTTAGGCGGTGTGTTGGGTGCCAGCTCGACTTATAATGAGGCGCGAACCGCAAACCGTATAACGTTGTCAAACACCTCGAACGTGGTGTAAGCAAGGTCAAAGCCAAACCCAAAGGCCTGAACACCGGCTCCCAGCGTAATCCCCTGCACATCGCTTGGGTAAATATACCCCCCGCGTAAGGCCAGGGTATTCATAAACACGTACTCGCCGCCCACCTTGATCTGTTCCGAAAAATCACGTGGACGTTCGGTATCGATGGCCAGCACGAACGAGTGCATGTCCGGATTCATGCCGGTGAAGTCTATCAGGTCCATGGATACTCCGATGCGGAAGGTAAGCGGCAGCTCGAAGTTCTCTGCCTCGTAGGTGAGATCCTTCGAGAAGTTCCGCGCACTCATGGCAAGGGTCAGGCTCCGGAATCCGGTGCGGTAGAGAATACCGAAATCAAAGGCCATTACGTTCAGGGCGTTTTCCTGCGACTTCAGGTTATCGGTCTTATAACGGGCTTCACCAGTGAGATCCTCATTCTTGAACTCCATATAGCTCGACCCCAGGTCCTCTGAGACGAACTTCACGTTGCCACCCACCGCGAATTGCTCCGTGAGGGCCCGCGCGTACCCCACACCCACGGCCATCGCCGAGGGCTTGAACTCTCCAGTATCTAAGAACCCCGCATCGTTATTGGCACGGACCGTTCCGAGGAGCGTTCCATAGTCCACAATTAAAGCCGAGATCCCGAAGACGCCGTAGAGTCCGCCGGCAGGCTGGAAAGCCACACCGATGCCGTTGTAATTAATGTCCGCAATCCATTGGGTCTGCCCGAACACGGCACTAACCATGCCGCTCTGGAGAGCCATACTGGCCGGGTTGTAGAACATGGATACGGCCGAACCCTGATTCTCC
>JAUVWC010000102.1 GCA_030604325.1 Candidatus Zixiibacteriota bacterium
GCTGAGAGCGGAGGGTAACCGCATCCAGGGTAAGTAGCGGCATTACCCGGCCCCGAAGGCCTGCAGTAGAATCGAAGCCAGAGCGAAATAGATGAGAAGCCCGATGATATCGTTGGACATGGTCATGAAGGGACCTGAGGCCAGCGCCGGATCGGCTTTAAACCGGTCGAGTACGATCGGCACAACTGCACCCAGGGTGGCGGCAAAGATGATGGCCGTCAGCATGCTCAGCCCCACAATCAGACCCAGCTCCGCCATTCCCTTCCACAGCCAGGCGATGATCCCCACAGCCAGCCCACACGCGATCCCCAGCACCAACCCCACCCGGAGCTCTTTGAAAATGCGTTGACCGATGTGGATCAGATCCGCCTGCCCGGTGGCGAGCCCGCGTACCACTATCATGGAGGACTGCAGGCCGATACTCCCGCCGATGGCCATGACTACCGGTAGGAAGACGGCGAGGACGATATACTGCTCCAGAAGGTTCTCATGGTTGTCGATGATGAATCCCGCCACCAGCGCGCTCACCAGACCTATGAGTATCCAGGGCAGCCGGCTGCCGGCAACGCGCACGGAAGAGCGCTCGATAAGATCCTCATCCCCCACACCGGCCACACGCCGCAGGTCCTCCTCGATCTCCTCCTCCAGCACATCGGCGATATCGTCGTGGGTGATCCGGCCCACCAGCTTCCCATCACCACCCACCACGGGTATGGCCGCCAGGTCGTACTGCTGGACCAGGTGTGCCACATCTTCCTGGTCCATATCCAGCGGGACAGAAATCACATCGACATTCATCAGGTCGGCTACCAGAAGCGATCCCCTGGCGAGAATAAGGTCGCGCAGCCGCAGCAGACCCACCAGTCTCTCCTCATCATCCACCACATAGACGTAGTAGAGTGCCTCGACCTCCTCTGCCGCCAGCCGGATAGCCTCGACCGCCTCATCAACCGTCGCCCGCTGGTTGACGGCGACGAAATCCAGTTCCATGCGGCCGCCGGCAGTGTCCTCCTCGTGCACGAGGAGTTCCTCGATTTCCTCCCGCTCCTGAGGGGCGACGTGGCTGAGCACTTCCTCGGCGGCCTCTTTGTCGAGGTCACCCACCAGGTCGGCCGCATCGTCGGTGGGCATCTCCTCCACGAGGGTAGCCAGCTCGCGGGGATCAACCAGTTCGAGTAGCGGGGTGCGGGCCGCCTCTTCCATTTCGGCGAGGATGTCGGAAGCCGTCTCCATGTCGAGCAGACTCAACACGCGCGCCGCGTCCTCAGGATCCATCACGTCGAGGACATCGGCGGTATCGGCGTGGTGCACACCGATCAGGAGGTTGCGGATCGAACCGGCGCCGGCTTCTCCCTGTTCCAGCAGGTGATCGAGGGTGCTTATCAGCTCCCTTTTGTGCTCTTCCAGATCTTCCGGTGTTCTGCGCATAACCATAGGCTGCTCACAGGTGGCTGCCGGCCGAGTCGGGCCCGGCCAACCGATAAACATGCTCCCCCTTCTTCACCATCCCATACTTCTCCCGCGCGATCCGTTCCAGGGCAGCGTCGTCATCCAGCTCTCCCCTCTGGGCCTCAAGTGCCGCCTTGCGAGCCTCGAGATGCTCGATACGGGTTTCGATGGCGGCGGCTTCACGACCGAGCCTCCAGCGCCGCAGAAGGCCGAAATCGCTCAGAATGAGCAGATAGAAGAGAACGGCTCCCACCCCGATCCACACGATCCTCCGGACCGGGCCCCGCTCCGGTATCAGGCGGCGCCTGAAGTGGGCTGACTCCGGCCGGGCCGAACGCGGACTCATCGTCTGCAGCGGGCGATCGCCCCGGATCCACCCGCGAGCAGCACTTCCACTTCCATAGTGGGACTGCCACGTGAATCGAGGATCTCAATAGCGTCGATGGTATCAATAGTGGTCATGTTACTGTCTACGGCCGCCTTCCTGCCGTGTGCCCAGCTCCAGGCTAACGCCGAGTCTCTGCCTGCCTCCGAGAAACTGGCGGGCGGGATCCGGGTCGTAGGTATACGCATAATCCAGACGCCAGCTCGAAAGCGCGAATCCGATTCCTGCCGAAACGGTGCTCCAGCCTTCACCCTGGCGGGTGCCCAGGCGCAGGCGAAGCACATCCCAGGCGGCCTCCACGCCCAGGCGGAACTGAGCCCAGTCGTCGGCCGGTTTCCATACATCACCGCCGGCGTCCAGAGACC
This sequence comes from Candidatus Zixiibacteriota bacterium, assembly GCA_030604325.1. Lineage (GTDB taxonomy): Bacteria > Blakebacterota > Blakebacteria > Blakebacterales > Blakebacteraceae > JAGLTZ01. Next base: position 2,200 of record JAUVWC010000102.1, read on the forward strand.
ACTCTCCCCACTGCAGTGGCCGGGCCAGCGCTACACCTACCGCCATACTCCAGGGCAGCCGCGGTCGTTCCTGCCCCAGCGCGCCCATCGAACCCAGGTTACGTACAGCCATACCGGCCTGCAGGCGCCCCTCCCATACCGGCAGCGGGACCTGAACTCCGACATCCACGGCGGCGCCGAATGCATCGGCCAGGTGGAGCTTCTCATAGATGCCCTTCACCGCCACCCCGATCCCGCCTCCATCCAGAACGGGCAGGCCCAGCCCGATCCCGGCCGATATATCGTGGGCCGTGCCAATGGCCAGCGGCTCCGGCGCCGGTTCTTCGCCGTACACTTCGATATCGCCCACGCTGCCGTAGACGACCTGCAGGGTGAGGCCGAATCCACGCCAGCTGGTGCCATACTGCAGCGCCGTCTGCCGCACCCCGCCCAGCAGGCGGGCGCCGGAGAGAGTCAGCGTGGGCCCCGAGCCGGCACTACCGGCCAGGTATGAGGCGGCCGCCGGGTTCCAGTAGACGGCATCCCCATATCTCTGCCACGCGGTGAGCCCTTCGGAGAGCGCCGCCCCCACCGGTCCCAATCCCACGTTCAGTAGCGTTACACTGTACTTGCCTGCCTTGGGGTGAACCTCCTGCGCCAGAGCGGGCCCTGCGGCGGAGGCGAGCAACATGGCAACCATTCCGCCGCTGGTGAAAGCCCACCGCACAAGTCGCCACCCGAGGAGCCGCGACCGATTCCCCTGTCCATGATAGGGAGGGTGCCCGACGGCCTCAGGGCGACCACGAGACCTTGCTCCAACCCGGTTCACCCACGCACCGTTCATAGGGTATCCTCGTCTTCCTTCTCCTCAGTCTTCTTTTCCACCGTCAGCGAGCCGTCGACGGTTGCGGCCCGCCCAACCTCAGCGTAAACATCCGCCAGAGGCACTTCGTGCTGAAGGGCGGCCGCGCGGCACGCCTCATATTCGGGCCGGACGCGCCACCGGCTCTCTCCGGGCAGGCGGGAGCACTTTACGTGAAGCGGCCCAAAATTTGTCGCCAAAACCCCCCTTGCGCGGGGAAGGATGCGCCGGTCCGCCTCGGTTATGCGCATCCCCAGGGTGCCGGTCTCCTCAAAGATCAGGCGCTCCAGAACCGCCAGGTGGTGGTGATCACCCAGGACCGTCAGCTGGAGACCCGGGCGTCCTTTCTTCATCACCACCGGGGTCAGGTAGGCATCCCGCGCACCCGCATCGAGAAGGCGATCGATCAGGTGCGGCCAAAGCTCTGGAATAGCGTCATCCACGATTGTTTCCAGGATCACGACCCGATCGCGGTTTGTCGCGGTCGGCTCGATGGCACTGCCCACTGTCGCCCGCAGTACGTTAGGACGGCCGGCCAGATGGCGTGTTCCCGCTCCGTAGCCCACCCGCTCCGGAATTAATTCCACCTCGTTGGTGAAGGAATCCACCAGGCACACGAGCAGGGCCGCACCGGTGGGGGTAACCAGTTCGAAGGGGATATCGACCCGGCTGAGCGGTACCCCCTCCAGCAGATAGGCCGTTGCCGGAGCGGGTACGGGTAGCACTCCGTGGGTAGACTGCACTTCGCCGTGTCCTTCACAGGGCGGAGCCGACAGCACCCTCTCCACCCCCAGATAAGCCACAGCAGCGACGCTGCAGACTACATCCACCACCGCATCTATGGCGCCTACCTCGTGCAGATGAACTCTCCCCGGGGTTGTGCCGTGCACCCGGGCCTCAGCCTCAGACAGCCGGCGGAATACCTCGCCCGCCCGCTCGCCGATCCCCGGCTCGAGTGACGAGGTATCCAACCGGCCGAGCACCTCTTCGACGGTGGTACCTCCGGCTGCCTCCGCACCGGTTTCATGCGGGGCCTCGAGCTGCCCGTCGACAAGCACATCCACCTTGGTGGCAGTTATACCGCCCCGCTCCGTCTTCGAGACGCGCAGTTCCACCCGGTCTCCGAGACCCAGTGCCTCGACCTGCCGGTCGAGTTCGGCCTGGGGAACACCCAGATCGAGAAGCGCCCCCAGAAGCATATCGCCGGAAATACCGGTGAACGGTTCGAGAAACAGGATCCTCACGGCGATCCGGAATCCCATTGGCGGGCGATACGTGCCGCCGCGCAACCGGCGCCAAACCCGTTGTCGATGTTGACTACCGTCACCCCAGAGGCGCAAGAGGTGAGCATGCCGAGCAGGGCAGCAAATCCGCCAGCGGCCACGCCGTAGCCTATACTCGTCGGTACGGCAACGATAGGACGCCGGATCAAACCTCCCACCACGCTGGGCAGCGCACCCTCCATACCCGCCACTACGATCACCACTGCCATCCGGTCCAGTTCCTCTCTGCGCGCCAGCAGCCTGTGTAGACCGGCCACACCCACATCGTAGATGCGGTGTATCTCCAATCCCAACGTCTCTGCAGTGAGGGCCGCCTCCTCCGCAACCGGTAGATCCGAAGTACCGGCGGAAACCACGGCCGCAGGGCCCCGCATCGACACACCGTCCAGCGCTCCCTGCGGGATGTAGCGCACCAGCCTGGCCACAGGATAGTGTTCAGCCTGGGGAACGGCTTCCAGGACCGCGGCCGCCTTCTCTTCATCAAGCCGGGTGGCGAGAAACACTCCGCCCTTCTCGGCCAGCTTCGCCGCAATGGCCCGGCACTGCTCGGCGCTCTTCCCCTCACCCAGCAGTACTTCAGGAAAGCCGCAACGCAGATCGCGGTATGTATCCACCGTGGCGAAATCCTCCACTGCCTCGAACGACATCTCCCTCAGTTGCTTCAACACCTGTTCCGGGTCCACTTTCCCCGCAGCGAGGTTGCGGAGGAGCTGGTTGAGATCCCCTTCAAGCACCGATCGGCTCCTCTTCAGGGGTCGCAAGCGGCGCACGCCCCGCATGATCCCCCACCTCGTGGCGTGACAACTCTTGCAGATATTCGGCGATAAGAGCCTCCATGCCATCAAGGGCTTCGAGCCGCAACATCGCATGCCGCAGGCGGCTGCCGCACCAGAGCCCCTTGGTGTAGTTGCTGATATGCCTGCGGATCTCCCTCATCCCCCGTACCTCACCCTTCTCTTCGACATTGAAACGAGCATGGAACAGAGCAAAGTCGAGCCGTTGCCGGGGTGAAGGTTCGGGAGGAATAACGCCGGTCTCCAGGTAGGCCTTGCTGCGTTTGAATATCCAGGGATTACCGATAGCGCCCCGGGCGATCATGACGGCTTCACAGCCGGTCTGCTCCAGCATCGCTTTGACGTCTTGCGGCCGGAACAGGTCTCCGCTTCCAATTACAGGTATGAGGCTCTCGGCGACCAGGCGTGTAATTCGGCTCCAATCGGCCTGTCCCGTATAGCCCTGTGTGCCTGTGCGGGGATGGAAAGCCACGGCTCGGGCACCCTTCTCTGCCGCAATCCGAACAGCATCCAGGTATACGAGGTTAGACTCATCCCAACCCGCACGCATCTTGACCGTCACCGGGCAGGGAACCGAATCCACCACGGCCGCGACCACTTCCCCATAAAGGCCAAGATCCTTCAGGAGAGCGCAACCGGCCAGTTTCCTGGTTA
>JAUVWC010000030.1 GCA_030604325.1 Candidatus Zixiibacteriota bacterium
ATCACCCACCAGGATGCGGTGAAAAACCAGCAGCGCAGCTTCTTCCTGTTCCAGGCGCTGGTGGAGGGTCGCACCGATGAACTGAAAGGACTCGTTGAGGACGCCCTGCACCAGCCGTACCGGGCCCGCCTGATCCCCTGCTTCGACGATCTGATGGCCCTGGCCTGGTCGGGTGGGGCTGACGCGGTCTGGTTGAGCGGAAGCGGGCCCTCCCTGGTGGTGATGGTGGAGGGTTCTGTTGACAGGGTGGAGGGGGTGTGCGGGTCGCTGGAACAACGGTGGGCGGCAGATGGTGTTTCGAGTCGAACATTGGTGCTCGGCCCCGACGACCTGGGTGGGGCCGTACACGATATCTGACCTGCTATTCCTCTTCTTCTCCCGCCTCTTCCTCCAGCTCCTCTTCCAGCTCTTCGCGTATCCATGCCGCCGGGTTGGCGGTTACGCTGCCGGGCTTAGCCAGCTGCTGACTGGCAGAAGCAGAGTTGAGGGGTAACCAGCAACCCAGCAGTTTCCTGGTGATCTCAGTGCGGGGATTGGTAGCCAGCCGTCCCATCCTGGCTGCCTCCACAATCTTGCCATTCGCCAGAACGAGCACCCTATCCGCGGCGGCCGATGCTACTCCGAGGTCGTGGGTGACCCATAGTACGCTGGTTTTCCTCGACTAGGAGAGGTTTTTGAAAAGATCTATCAGCTGAAGTGCTGCTATCGGGTCGAGACCGGCCGTAGGCTCATCGGCCAGTACAAGATGCGGGGCTGCGACCAGAGCCCGTGCTATGGCGGCACGGCGGAGCTGACCGCCCGACAGGGCTGAGGGCCGCAGATCCCACTGCATGCGTGAGAGCTTCAGCGATTCAAGCAACTTCCGGGATTTCTGCCGGGCTTCCGCCCTGCTGGCGCCGGCCAGGCGCAGGGGTTCGACAACCGACCTGATGACCGGCCAGCGGGGATTGAATGCAGAGAGAGGGTGCTGGGGCAGCCAGCCGATATGGTCGGGTGCCCGGAGTGTTCCCTTCTCCAGAGGAATCAGACCGGCGATGGTTCGAAGTGTGGTGGTCTTGCCGCATCCACTCTCGCCTACCAGCACGATCGTCTGGCCCGACTGAATGGAGAATGAGCAGTCTTTAAGAACGGCCGGCCCCTCTGGCCCGCCGGGCCGTACGACTGCTCCAATCAGCTGCATGATCGGTGCGGGGCTCATACCGGCAGCGCCAGCCGGGCGGATGCCTTCACGAGGGGAAGGGGTTTCTCGCCGTAGGGATCCAGCAGGTCGAGGGGAGAGCCGTCCATCTCGATACGGCCATTGGAGAGGAATATCACCCGGTGGGCTATGGCCGCAGCCAGACGCAGGTCGTGGGTTATCCAGAGTACTGCCGTCTGGGCATGACGGGCCAGCGCGGTGACTATACGGGCCAGCAGCAGGCACTTCGGCTGGTCAAGGTGCGCCGTAGGCTCGTCGGCCACCACGAGCGCCGGCGTGGGCAGGAAGGCGCTGATGACGGCCGCCCTCTGGAGCATCCCGCCGCTGAGCTCGAATGGGTAGCGGACCTTCAGTGTGTCCTGATTGGGGAGACCGGTCACGTCGAGCAGCTTGGCGAGCGTGTCGGCGTGGGCTTTAGGATTCTCGATGCCCTCCAGCATCTGCGGCAGCAACGGGAGGGTCGAGGTGAACACGCGCGCCGGTTCCTGCGGGATCCACCTAACCGCACGGCCCCTGACGCCACGCCAGGCCTTCCTGTCGGCCAGAGGAATGGTGATCGCACCCAGTTGGAATGTGCCCTTGATCGCTGCCCCCATATAGGGCAGCAGACCTGTTGCGGCGTGGCCAAGGGTACTCTTGCCTGAGCCGGAAGGACCCGTGATGACCGTGACGCGGCCCGGCTCGATTTCCAGATGGCGGAAGGAGAGATCGAAATTGGAATGTGGGAATATCACCTCCACTCCGCTCAGCACGATGCTTCCCTTCATGACGCCGCCCCTCCATCCTCCTGATCCTGTCCGTCAGGGGCAGGACCGACCGCCATTATTTTTTCCGGTGTGCCTGTCGTTCTGTGTACGTTGAGTCTACGGGCGAGGCGGTCACCGGCCAGATGGAGGCCAATCAGCCAGAGGGCGAGTGAACCTCCGGCTACGATAAGGATCCATGGAGCTGTCTCCATCCGCTCCACACCCTCCGCCACGAGTGTCCCCCACGAGGCCATCGGTGGCTTCACCCCCAGTCCGAGAAACGAGAGAAAGGCCTCCTGCATCATCACCACCGGGAGCATCAGGGTGGCGTATACCACCAGCGGTGTTCCCAGCTGTGGGAACAGATGGGCTCGCAGCACGTAACCGTGGCTCCCTCCCATCATGCGGGCCGCCTCCAGGAAAGGCTCGTGGCGAAGGTTACGTACGCCGGCCCGTACTACGCGTGCCAGGGGCAGCCACGCCACCAGCCCGAGGGCGATAAAGAGCAGGGTCATGCTGCGGCCGAAGAAGCTCACCAGCAGGATGACGAGAAACATGTATGGCAGGGCGAAGCCAACGTCCACTCCGCGCATCATCGCCTCGTCGGTACGGGGGCCGGCCAATCCGGCGAGGCCACCGTATATCGATCCCAGTATTATGGCCAGGAGAGTGGCGCCGATACCCACGCCCATGGTAGTGCGCATGCCTTCGAGCAGGCGAGCCAGCATATCCCTGCCCAGGGTATCGGTGCCCAGAATATGCCGGAATGAGGGACCCTGGGCGATCGGCTCTACCGTCCCCGCCAGCTCTGTGGGGAAGAACTCTGCCCCCAACAGGGCCACGACTGCTCCCCCCAGAAGGAAGATCAGAAGCAGCAGATCGAGTGTATCCCGTCCCAGGCGTCGAACCTTCATGCTCATGTCCCCCGGGACTGTTTTGCCGCGCGGGCGGCTGCCCTTCGTTTCCTGCGCAGCGCGCGATCAGCCTCTGTCCACTCGGTGTGTTCTTTACGAAGGCGGGGATCCAGCCGGAGATGGGATAGATCTACGAGGGTGTGCACCACCAGAAGGATAAAAGCATAGATCAGTGTGGCGCCGATAACTACGGGGTAGTCGCGCGCGAGGGCGCTGTCGATAAAGCAACGACCCATTCCCGGGATGCTGAATATCTTCTCCACCACCACGCTGCCGGTTACAAGCCCTGCCAGCATCGGGCCGATGTAGTTCAGCAGTAGGGGAAGACTCTTCCGGGCCGCATGGCGCCAGACGAGCTGCCACTCCCCGAGGCCCCGGGCCCGTGCCGCAATACATTCAGGCAGCTCTATGCTCTCGGCCAGCACGGCGCGCCAGAAACGGGCGAGGGCGCCGCCGACCGGGATGCCGAGGGTGAGGGCTGGCAGTACGACGTGGGAAGGGGAACCCCAGAGGGCCGCAGGCAGCAATCCGAGACCTATGGCGACGAAACGTACCAGCATAGGGCCGAGAACAAACACGGGCACCGCCAGGGCCACAAGGGCGGCTATTGACACCACAGGTGTGCTGGCGGGTCGCAGTACTGCCAGTGTGCCTCCACCTATTCCCAGAATAAGCGCTACCAGCAGGGCCGAGAGCCCGACAATGAGACTTGGCCCGAGGCCTTCGATGAGCACCCCGAAGGCGGAACGTTCAGGCTGCTGGAACGAGGGGCCCAGGCTGCCGATAAGCAGGTTGCCCCAGAACCGCAGATACTGTTCGTAGACCGGCCTGTCCAGGCCGTAGCGATGCTCGATGTTCTCCCTGACGGCCTCGGGCATCTCGCGCTCCTTCCCAAATGGTCCTCCAGGGGCGGCGCGGGTCAGAATGAACGTCAGTGTCACAATAACGAATAGAGTGGGCAGCGCAGTGAGGAGACGCCTGCGCAGCAGGGGGGAGAAGGGCAGCAGGGGCGCCCGTTCTTCGCCGGTATTATCTGTTACCGCGGGGGGTGCCACCCGGTATCGACCCGCACGCCCGCCCAACCCACTACATCGAGTGGGTTGGGCCGCAGGCCCTCCACATATGGTTTAATGAGCTGAACATTAGCGTACTGGAGAAGAGGTATTATCGGCACATCGGTAAGGAGGCGTTCTTCGGCCCGGCGGAGCAGGGCGTACCGCTCCTGCCGGTTCAGGGTGCGGCGTGCTTCCTCCAGCAGCGCGTCGTACGTACTATCTCTCCAGCCGGTCAGGTTGTTGGGATTTCCGCCCTCTAAGACCTCCAGAAACTCGATCGGGGCCGGCAGGTCCACCAGCCATATACTCCTCATGATATGGAAATCCCCGCGGCGCCCCCGCTCTTCCATCGAGGGATAGTCCATCGGAGTCGGTTCTATCCTGATGCCCAGCTGCCGCTGCCAGGTACCCTGGAGGAACTCGGCCACGGCACCATGCGGGCCGCCGGTGTTGTAGATGTAGATGAGGGGAGGTATTCCCTCGCCCCCCGGGTATCCCGCATCCGCCAGGAGCCCCCGGGCCGTTTCTGCATCCCCGCCGGCGATCTCGGGAGCGGTCCAATCGGGCAGATCGGTGGTGATCATGACCCGACTGGGACGGTGGCCGGCGCCGAAAATGGATGCGGCGATCTCCTCCCTGGACGTGGTGAGCTCAAGCGCCCTTCTCACGCGGGGATCGCTGAGGGGTTCTCTGCGGGTGTTCAGCTCCAGGTAGTAGGTGGCATAGACAGTGCTTACATGAACCTCCGATGCACCGGCGCCGAGGAACTGCCGGGCCTGGTCGACGGGGATCGTGTTGGCGGTGGTCCAGTCGATTTCGCCGGCCCGGTACAGGTTCACAGTAGTGTTCTTGTCGGTGATCGGGTAAAAAATCACTCGCTCGAGCTCGATGGCATCGCGGTTCCAGTAGGTATCGCTGCGACGGGCCACGAGCCGGTCGTTCAGGCGCCAGGCCTCGAGCACGAACGGCCCGTTGCCGATCGGAGCGCGGCCGCCGGGCCAGTTGAGATAATCCCTCGCCGTCTCCTGTGGGGGAACCGGAAACAGTGGGGGGAGGGCTGTACGCGCCGGGAATCCGGGGTCGGGATGCTCCAGTTCGACCACCAGAACCGTGTCGGAGACGGCGCGGGCTCCCAGCGTCTCCGGCCCGGCCGCTCCTTCATTGATCAGGCGGGCGCCTCTAATGGTGTACAGGGTTTCGGCCGCCTCCGAGGCGAAGGAGGGATCGAGGGTCCGCCTCCATGAATGGATGAAATCCCCCGCTCTGACCCGGCTCCCGTCGCTCCAGCGGGCCTCAGGGCGGAGATGAAAGGTGAATACCCTTGCCTCGGTATCAGCGCTCCAGCTGCTGGCCACGCCGGGGGTGGTGTGCCCTTCGGAGGTGAAGGCCAGTAGTCCCTCGAACAGCAGGCGGGCCACACGCCACGCGTTCTGGCTGTGGTAGCGTGTCGGGTCGAGACCGGCCGGGTCTTCCCCGGAGGCGACGCGGAGCACCGGGCTCTTGGGGGGATGCACCCGGCCGATATAGCCGGCGGTCCCATCTCCCGATCCACAGGCGGCTGTAACGAGCAGCAGGAGGAGGGAGATAACCGGCGCATTCCAAGGACGGGTTTTCACAAATCGTCGCTCCTGCACATTCCTGCCCGCGAGTTATTTTCTCCCCCAACATTAACCTTTTTTAAACATGCTTGCCATTACTGCCGACGATCAATTGATTTGAGGATTCGCCGGCCCGGTTGCGGATTGCCGATATTATCGGTGGGATCATGTGCCGGGGTAGCTCAGTTGGTAGAGCACCGCGCTGAAAACGCGGGTGTCCGCAGTTCAATTCTGCGCCCCGGCACCATCTGCTAAACCCTACTATACCCTGCGCCGATTTGACAAGACCATCCATGCAACCTACCTTGTTACAAGGGGTTGCGTTTGCCTATCTGACAAGCCACAGTAGCTCAGCTGGTAGAGCAGCTCACTCGTAATGAGCAGGTCAGCGGTTCGAGTCCGCTCTGTGGCTCCATGTTGTTGAGTCCGAAAACGGAAATGCCGGGGAGGAGAACCGTGTGGCTGATTCGGCCGGCAAACTAGTGGCCGGAATTTCCGGCGTGCGGGGTATCGTAGACGCGGGGCTCGATGCCGACGTGGCCTCAGCCTACACCACCGCTTATGCCGCTCGTTGTGGCGAGGGCCCCATTCTTGTCGGCCGCGATCCCCGCGCCTCCGGGGCAGTGATCTGGGAGGCGGTGGTTGCGGCACTGTCGGGTGCGGGGCGTACGGTCGTCGACCTGGGAGTTGTACCGACCCCCACGTTGCTGTTGAACACCGCCCTTCTAAGGGCTGCCGGCGGCATAATGATCACCGCCAGCCACAATCCGATCGAATGGAACGGCCTGAAGTTCGCCGACCCCCGCGGCTGCTGTCTGGCGCCCGAAGCCTCTTTGGAGCTGATCGGTGCTGTGGCTGCCGGGGGCCGGGATCGGGCGGACACAGGAAGGCCGCCCGCAGGGCCGGTCGGTAGGGAGCGTACTGAAGAGGTACAATCTGGCCGGGGGCAACAGGGTGTTGTGCGCGAGGACGCCGGTGCCGCCGGCCGCCACGAGGAGCTGGTGGCTGGAGCACGCGGGGTGGATGTCGAGGCCATGGCCCGGGCGGGCCTGAAGGTGGTTGTCGACGCAGGGGGGGGTGCGGCGGCCCGGATCGTACCCTCTTTCCTTGAGGGCTGCGGTGTGAAAGTACACCGCCTTTACTGCGATCCTGACGGCAGCTTTCCCCGCCCTCCCGAGCCGATCCCCGAAGCTCTTTCCGTGCTGGTCCGGATGGTTTGCGAGACAGGCTCCGATATCGGGTTGGCGTTCGATCCCGATGGAGACCGAATGGCCCTGGTGGGTTCGGACGGCGTGGCCATGGGTGAGGAGATGACCCTGGCCCTGGCAGCGCAGCGCGTTCTGGCGACGGTACCCGGACCGGTGGTGGCGAACCTTTCCACCTCGCGCATGCTGGAGGATGTGGCCCGGCAGGCGGGGACCAGGCTCTATCGCACCCCGGTGGGTGAAATCAATGTCGTCCACGGCATGCTGGCCGAGGGAGCGGTGATCGGGGGTGAAGGAAACGGCGGTGTTATCCACCGCGATGTAGTTCTGGGCCGTGACGGCCTGACGGCCTCGGCCCTGATCCTTTCTGCCCTGGCCGAGAGCGGGGGGGATGTGGCCGGGCTTCGATCGGCCATCCCCGCCTATGCTATGCTCAAGTTGCGTTACGCGATGCCGGACGGTGGACCGGAGAGGCTCCGCCGCCGTCTGGAAGAACTCTCCTCCTCCTACCCGGAGGCCCGCAGGGACGATCGGGATGGGTTGCGGCTGGACTGGGAGAGAAGGTGGATGCATGTGCGCCCGAGCAACACCGAACCTATCGTGCGTCTCATATGTGAGGCACCAACGGTTGATGAGGCGCGCGAACTGGCCGACGAGACCGCCGCTGGGTTGGATTTGAGGAGCCAGTGAGTGCCGTGGAGATAAGGCAGTGTACCCTGTGGAGATGAGGCAGTGAACGGTACGAAGATGGAACCTGTTCTGGTCGCCATTGAGCACCCCGAAGTGAGAGGAGTGCTGGACCATGCTATGCAGTCAGCACGTGTCGTCGCTCTGGATGAGCTGGCCAAAGTCGAGCGATACGCGGGTGCAAAACCGGTGGATCTGGTGCTTCTGCCGGAGGAGATCGATCCGGCCACCGCCGAAGCACTGAGGACCCTGCAGCGCCGGCAGAGCCTTCACGGCCAGCTCCTGCGCATAGGAGCCGGTGGCCGTGCTATCGGTCTGACCGACCTCGACCCGTGGCGGGGACCGGACGCACCTCCACCTCCTCATGAGGATGATGTGGTGGAGATTATCGATACCCTTCTGGAATACACCCGCGTGGGCAACCTGATGGGCATGCAGGGTACCAGTGAAGCGGTGGCCAGCGTTGTGCGGACCGTAGTCCGGGTGGCTCCGACCGATGTACCGGTACTGATCAGTGGGCCATCGGGTACGGGTAAGGATCTCGTGGCCCGCGGTATCCATCGCGCCAGCCCCCGTTATGGAAACCCGTTCATCGCGGTAAATACGCCGGGGCTTAGCGAGACCCTGATAGAGTCGGAGCTTTTCGGACACGAAAAGGGTGCCTTCACCGGGGCGATGCGCCGCAAGGCCGGAGTGTTCGAAGCGGCCGGCGACGGGACCATCTTCCTGGATGAGATCGGGGACCTTTCGCGTCATCTCCAGTCGAAACTGCTACAGGTACTGGAGCAGAACGAGTTCGTCAGGGTAGGGGGAACCGAATCCGTCCGCGTGCGAGCCAGAGTGCTGGCGGCCACCAACGTCGATCTGGAGCGTGCGGTGGCGGAGGGGAAATTGCGGGAGGATCTCTATTACCGGCTGAAGGTCGTCACCATAGACCTGCCGGCGCTGCGGGAACGCCCCGAGGATATCGTGCCGCTGCTACAACACTTCGTGGCCCGTGTGTGCGAAGCCCACGACATAACCTTCATGGGATTCACCGACGATGCCCTCGGCTACCTGCAGCGCTACCCGTGGCCGGGCAATGTACGGGAACTGCGCAACCTCGTGGAGCAGATCGTCCTGCTTCACGCCGACGAGAAGATCACGGCGGGCAAGCTCACCCGCATCTTCGAGGAACGTTCGCGCGATGTCCGCTACCTTCCCACCCTTACCGGCAAGACACCCGATCAGGTCGAAAGGGAGATGATCCTTCAGTCGCTCAAGGCATTGAGGGATGAGATGGCGGAGTTGAGGAATGGCCTGGAACAGTTCGCGGTAACTGGGGGCGCTGCGGTGGAGGGTGAGTGGAGGGGGAGCCGGTGGCGGGAGAGCGGGCCGGTGGGAAGGGTGCGGACCGGGCCTCCTGCGGCTTCCGCAGACGCCGTGGACCCCCTCGGTGGTACTGTTTCCATCCCGCTGGGGGTACCACTCGAAGAGGTTGAACTGCGGCTGATCCGCGAGACGCTCCAGCGGCTGGGCGGCGATAAGCGGCGGGCGGCAGAGGTGCTGGGGATCGGCCTGCGCACCCTCTATCGTCGCTTGGAAAAGCTGGAGGAGTACGGCCCGGCGAGGCGGGA
>JAUVWC010000002.1 GCA_030604325.1 Candidatus Zixiibacteriota bacterium
GATGATCATTGCCGAGCGCTGCAAGGGATGCGGATTCTGCGTTGAATACTGTCCGAAGGGCGTACTGGTGCTCTCCGAGGAATTCAACCGCAAGGGGTATCATCCGCCGAAGGTGATCAAGCACGGGGAGTGCGTGAACTGCAACCTGTGCGAGATGATCTGCCCCGATTTCGCCATCTTCAGCGTGGAGGTGTCTGAAGCCGGTGCTGCAGGTTCTCCTGCGGAGCAGAAGAAGGAGGACTCCCAGTGAAAACTGATCCTGCAGGAGTACTGACGGGCGCTCACTATCTCGACGGTGATTTCGCCGCCGGCGAGGGAGCGATGGCCGCCGGATGTCGCTTCGTGGCCGGCTACCCTATTACGCCATCCACCGAGGTTGTGGAACGGATAGCACGCAGATTCCCGATGATGGGCGGCACCTTCATCCAGATGGAGGATGAACTGGCCAGCATGGCCGCCGTGGTGGGAGCTTCATGGACCGGCACGAAGTCGATGACCGTCACCAGCGGTCCCGGCTTCAGCCTGATGATGGAGAACATCGGCCTGGCGGCGATGATGGAAACTCCCTGTGTGGTGGTGAACGTGCAGCGCGGCGGACCCTCGACGGGGCTGCCCACGATGACGGGGCAGGCCGACATGATGCAGGCCCGTTGGGGCTCGCACGGCGACTACGAGCTGATCGCCATGAGCCCCAAGTCACCCCAGGAAACATTCGACCTGATGATCGACGCCTTCAACATTTCCGAAATCTACCGGGTGCCGGTCCTCTTCATGATGGACGAGTGTGTGGGTCACATGACAGAGAAGGTTATCATCCCCCCCGCCGAAGAGATCGAGATCGTCGCCCGCAAGCTTACCGACAAGAAGCCGGGGGAATACTGGCCCTATGAGCTCAACGGCGGCGATATCCCCGAGTTCGCCCGCGCGGGTGACGGTTACCACTTCCATTCCACCGGCCTGACACACGACTACCGGGGCTATCCGGAAATGAGCGCCGAGTGCCAGTGGGACTGTGTGGGACACCTCGTTAACAAGATCCACAACAACGTGGACGACATCGTCCGCTTCGAAGAGGAAGAGATCGAGGGTGCCGACGTGGTCGTCCTGACCTACGGAATCACTTCTCGGGTGGCGCGCCTCGGCATCGAAATGGCCCGGGATAAAGGCATAAAGGTCGGCTCGATCCGGTTGATCGTCGTCTGGCCGTTTCCGGAGAAACGAATCCGGGAGCTGGCCGGGAAGATAAAGGGATTCGTAGTTCCGGAGATCAACCTCGGTCAGATGGTTCTAGAAGTGGAGCGCTGTGCGGCGGGCCAAGCCCCCGCGATCGGCGTACCGCACCCCGGTGGGGGTGTCCACGATCCGAACGCAATTGTTGAAGCAATCGTAGGAGCTGCAAAATGAGTGCAGAGGCAGAAACACAGAGTGCAGAGGCAGAAACACAGGTTGAGAAGAGAGAAGTCCAGGCGGAAGAGCACCCGGTTGCTCCATTCATCCGCATGGACCGCATGCCCCACATCTGGTGTCCGACGTGCGGCATCGGCACGGTGGTCAAGTGTTACGCCAGTGCTCTCGAAAATCTGAAACTGGATCTGGATAAGGTGGCCATAGTCTCCGGAATCGGCTGCACCGGCCGGGTGGCCGGGTACATGAACATGGATGCGTTCCATACGACCCACGGCCGTGCCGTTCCCTTCGCTACCGGGCTGAAGCTGGGGCGACCGGAACTGAATGTGACCGTCTTTTCGGGAGACGGGGACCTGTCGGGAATTGGCGGCAATCATTTCATCCACTCCGCCCGCCGGCACATGGACATCCTGGTGATCCTGGTCAACAACTTCATTTATGCCATGACCGGAGGGCAGAACGCGCCGACAACTCCCCTCGGGGCGAATTCGTCCACCATGCCGTTCGGCAACTTCGAGCCGCCCTTCAACCTGCCCCACCTGGCCGCCAGCTGCGGGGCGAGTTACGTGGCAAGGTGGACCTGCCTGCACATCCGCCGCATGACCAAGGCGTTCGAGGAGGGGCTCGAGCGCAAGGGATTCCGGTTCATCGAAATCATCGCCCCCTGTTCGACGCTGTATGCCCGCCGCAACAGACTGGGTACCGGTCTGAACCTGTTGCTTTTCTTTGTTGTTTTTGTGGAGATCCAGCACGGCGTGGACACCCGGGAAGTAGGCATCGCCTTCCAGGAGAAGATCATCTGCGGCAAGTTCGTCGATGACGAGGAACAGACCACCTTCCTCGAGAACATGAATGCGCATTACGAGAGGGTCCTCGGCGATAAATATGTCTCCATGCCGCCCGAGGGAGGGTGGATCCATGAGTAGGAAGGAAATCCGTATCACCGGCTTCGGCGGCCAGGGTGTCGTGCTGTCGGGTCACATAATCGGCCGCGCCTACTCTATCGACGCCGGCAACGAGGCCACCATGATCCAGAGTTTCGGCCCCGAGGCGAGGGGCTCGGCCTGCAGCACAACGCTGGTGCTCTCCGAAGGAGAAGTGCTCTACCCTTACCTGCAGGAGCTCGACGCCCTCGTGGCCATGTCCGGCGACGGGTACGAGAAGTACAAGGACGACCTGAACGACGACGGCATCCTCGTCTACGAGAAGGACCTGGTGAAGCCCACTCTTAAGGAAGGGCAGCCCGCTTACGGTATCACCTCCACCCGCATTGCCGAGGAGATCGGACGGGTGATCGTGCAGAACATCGTCATGCTCGGCTTCTTCGCCGCCGTCACCGATCTGGTCACTAAAGAGCAGTGGGAGAATGCAATCAAGGACTCGGTCCCGGCCGGCACCGAGGAACTGAACCTGAAGGCATTCCGCGCCGGATGGGACTACTTCGACGAGCACTACGACGGGGGGAAACCCGCCGGGCAGGAAACAGCATCAATACCGGCCGAGAAAGCCGATTAGAACTGCCGGCAACCATAGAATGTCACTTTGAATGTCACTTTAAATGTCACTTACGAGGAACGCGTTACTCTAGAGGAATGTGAGGATGACCACTAACGCCGCAGGATCGGACGAGGTGGTAAAGGCAGGGGGCAAGCGCGCCGTCGTGATCGGCGGGGGCATCGCCGGTATGCAGGCGGCCCTCGACCTGGCCGACGCACGCATCCCCGTGATCTTGGTGGAGGCATCACCGTCGCTGGGAGGCCGCATGGCCCAGCTCGACAAGACGTTCCCCACCATGGACTGCTCTATCTGAATCCTCGGCCCTAAGGCCATGGATGCCGGTCGGCATCCACTGATCGATGTAGTCACCAACGCCGAGGTTGTCGGCTGCGAAGGCAGTCCGGGCAACTTCAAGGTCCAGGTACGCAAGAACCCGCGTTATGTCAGGGAAGATGCATGCGTAGCCTGCGGCACGTGCGTCGATTCCTGCCCCCAGGTCGGCGGCAATGAGTTCGACATGGGCCTCAAGGCGCGCAAGGCGATCTACCGGCCCTTCCCCCAGTCGGTACCGGCAGCCTATGTGATCGATCCCCAATCCTGTCTGAACTTCTACCCCCATCTGGACGAAAAACAGATCACCCGGCTGGAGAAGGTCAGGGCGGCCAAGTTGCGCAAGCAGCCCGACCTCACCCTGCCCCACCTGCCCTGCGGCCACTGCATGGATGTATGCGACGTCGACGCCATCGACTTCGACATGACGGCCGAGGAGTTCGAGGTGGAGGCAGGTGCCATCCTGGTGGCCATCGGATTCCAGGAATTCGATGCGCGCAAGCTCGGTCAGTACGGCTACGGACGTTACCCGAACGTGGTCACCAGCCTGGAGCTGGAGCGGATGCTGAACGCTTCGGGTGTAACCGGCGGTCATGTGGTCCGACCCTCCGATATGGAAACCCCGGAGCGTATCGTATTCATCCAGTGCGTGGGCGCCCGCGGTGACGGAGGCCGCCCCTACTGCAGCCGCTTCTGCTGCATGAACGCCGTCAAGGATTCGATGCTCATCCGCCAGCACGACCCGGCGGTGCAGGACATCACCATCCTCTACACCGATCTGCGCGCGTTCGGGAAAGGATTCGACGACTTCGTCAAACGCTCGGTGGAGGAACAGAGCGCCGTCTACATGCGGGGCCGCCCGGCCAAGATCGAGCACCGGCCGGAGGATGACACCCTGCTCATCTACATAGAGGACACGCTGGAGCACGAGCAGAAACAGGTCCCCGCCGACCTGGCCGTCCTCTCGGTGGCCGCCGCGCCCAACGACGGTGCGGTGGAACTGGCGAAAACGCTGGGCATCGAGACCAACCAGTACGGATTCATCACTCCCCGCGATCCGGCCGTGTCCGCTGTGGAGACGGTGCGGGAAGGCATCTACGTGTGCGGAAGCGCCGTCGGGCCGCAGGTGATCCCCGACTGCGTGGCCCAGGCCTCGGCCTCCGCCGCCAGGGCGGAGCTGTTTCTGGCCGGCTCCCGCCTCGAGGAAGAAGAAGAGAAACCCGAACCGCTGGAGCTGTCCGGCCCGCCGCGCATCGGCGTGATGGTCTGCAGCTGCGGGGCGAACATCGGCGGCGTACTGGATGTGGAGGACCTGGCTATCTACGCTCAGACGATCCCACACGTCGTGGCCACCACTACATCCCTGTTCTCCTGCGCCGAAACGGGCCAGGAAGAGCTGGTCGAACTGATCAGGGAAAACAACCTGAACCGTATCATTGTGGCCTCGTGTACACCGCGCACTCACGAACCGGTTTTCCGTGACACCTGCGCGCGGATCGGCTTCAACCCCTACCTGCTCGACATGGTGAACATCCGCGACCAGTGCTCGTGGGTGCACGCCAATCAGCCCGAGCTGGCCCAGGATAAGGCCCGCGACCTCATCAGGATGAGCGTGGCCCGGGCCCGCAACCTGGAGCCCCTGTTCGAGGGAGAGGTGCCGATGGTCCGCACCGCCCTCATCATCGGCGGGGGCATCGCCGGCATCCAGGCGGCCACCGACCTGGCCGAACAGGGATTCCAGGTAGTCCTGGTTGAGAAGGCTGACAAACTGGGCGGACGGCTCCGCTCCCCCAACCTGAAGGTTCTCTATCCGAACATGCGTCCGGCGGAGGAGATCCTGAAGAACAAGATCAAGCGACTGGAGAAGAGCAACGCCCGGATCTTGCTCAATACCGAAGTGGAGGATATCACCGGCTTTGTCGGCAACTTCGAAGTGACGCTGACGGGGGATACCGAGGAGGTGGTGAAGATGGGCGTGATCATCCTCGCCTTCGGCGCCGCGCTGCATGATCCGGCGGGCGAATTCGGCTACGGCAAACTGCCGAACGTCATCACCAGTGAGGAACTGGAACGCATCTTCTTCGAGCACGACGACGAGGTCGTCATTAAAGGCAAAAAGCCGAAGAGCGCCTCATTCATCTTGTGCGTCGGCTCACGCGAGGAGGAAGGATTCACCGGGTGTTCCCGCTACTGCTGCCCCACCGCCATCAAGCAGGCGCTGCATCTCAACTCTCTCGGGATCGATACCACTGTCTTCTACCGTGATATCCGCACCATCTCCGCCGGAGCGGAGGAGATGTACCGCGAGGCCAGGGGCAAGGGCGTGCTCTTCGTGCGCATCCCGCCGGATGAAAAACCCGAGATCATTGGGGAGAAGAAAGTCGAAGTGATCCGCTGCTACGATGAGCTGCTCGGGCAGAAGCTGGAGGTGGAAACCGACCTGATCGTGCTGAGCGTCGGCATGAGACCGAAACAGCCCGAGACCGAGAAGTACCACCTCATGCTGAAGGCGAGCCTCGGCCTCGACGGTTTCTTCCTGGAGCGCCACCCCGAACTGGCGCCAGTGGAGACGGTGATAGAGGGGGTGTTCCTGGCGGGGACCGTCCAGGGCCCGAAAGATATCGTGGACTCGGTCGCTCAGGCCTCGGCCGCCGCCGCCAAGGCAGCCGTGCTCCTCTCTTTCGACAGCGTGCGGGTGGAGCCAACGGTCTCGGTGGTGGACGAGCTCAGGTGCCGGGCGTGCGGTACCTGCGTTGAGGTCTGCGCCTATGCCGCGGCGGAGCTTGTCGAGATCGAACCCGGCCTGCACGTGGCGCGCATCAACCCGTCGCTGTGCAAGGGTTGCGGGGTCTGCGCGGCATGGTGCCCCTCATCGGCGATCGCCGCCAGACACTCTACCGACAGCCAGGTGATGGCCATGATCGACACCGCCTTCGTCGAGGAGGAAGTGCAATGACGGCCGCGCCCAGGAAGACCTCGACCGGGAAGACGGCCGCCAAGAAGAAGACGGCCGGCAAAGCTTCAGCCAAAAAGACGACGGTGAAGAAGACAACAGCCAGGAAGGTGACAGCCAAGCAGGCCGCGGTGAAGAAGGCTGTCACAAAAAAAGCAGCATCCAGGAAAGCGGCTACCAGGAAGACCGCAGCGAAGAAGGCCGCTGCAAAGAAGGCTCGGGTAAAGAAGACCGTGGCCAAAAAGGTTGTTCCGGTAAAGGCCGCAGCCGAGAAGGCTCCCGCCAGGAAGGCGCCGCCGGCGAAGACGGGCTGGAATCCCAACATCGTCGTCTTCGCCTGCAACTGGTGTTCATATGCCGGCGCCGACACGGCGGGCGTGTCCCGGATCCAGCACGAACCGCACTTCCGGACGATCCGCGTCATGTGTTCGGGAAGGATCCACCCTGGATTCGTGCTGCGGTCGTTCGAGAAGGGCGCCGACGGTGTGATGGTCTCGGGCTGCCACATCGGTGACTGTCACTATGTATCAGGCAACGAGCGTCAGCTGGAGCTGTTCGAGATCACCAAGAAGCTGATCCATCTGCTCGGGCTGGAACCGGAACGGGTCCGGCTGGAGTGGATCAGCGCCGCCGAAGGTCCGCGGTGGGCGGCCATCATAAACGAGTTCACCGATCAGGTCCGCAGGCTGGGACCGAGTCCGCTCAAGGGCGAACGCAAGGCAGGATAGAGAGAATCAGGGGCGATGGTGGAACTGGCGGAAGTAACCAGGAAATCGAGGGCCTGGGCCTGCTACGACTGCGGCAAGTGCACGGCAACCTGCCCTATTGCAAGGGTCGGTGGTTCCTACAGCCCGCGCCGGCACATCCTGAGCAGCAATACGGGCGATCCCCGTGAAGTGCTCGAACTGGAAACACTGTTTGCCTGCCTCTCCTGCAGCCTCTGCGAGCAACGCTGCCCCGCACAGGTGATCTATACCGACATTGTCCTGGCGCATAGGGAGATAGCCCACGACGAAGGGATCGAACCGGATTGCCCGCACGGAGGCACCCTGCAGTCCATCATGCGGCTGATGGCCACTGGCGGCATGGAGCAGAACCGTATGGAGTGGCTGGACAAGGGCGTGCAGACCGAACCGGAGAAGGGCGAGATCTTCTACTGGACCGGCTGCGCCGTCTACTACGACGCCCTCTTTCCCGACTACGGGGCGAGACCGATCGAGGGTGTGAAGGCAGCCGTGAACATCTTCAACAAACTCGACGTCACCCCGGTCGTCTCCCCACTGGAGCGGTGCTGCGGGCACGACCTGCTCTGGAACGGCGACGTCGGGAACTTCGAGAAGCTCGCCAGGCACAATGTGAAGCTGGTGGAGGAGAGTGGAGCCGAAATGCTGGTGACCTCCTGCGCGGAGTGCCTGCACATATGGAAGAAGGAATACCAACGCTTCTTCGCGGGCCAGCCGCCGGAGATCCTCCACATCAGCGAGTACCTGGTCGAGCGTATGCCGGATCTGGAGCTGAAAGATAACGGCGGGCTCAAGGTCACCTATCAGGACCCCTGCCGCCTCGGCCGGCACTTGGAGATCTACGATCCGCCACGGGAGGTCGTAACGGCCGTCCCCGGCGTCGAACTGGTGGAGATGCAGCACACGAAAGCGAGCTCGGCGTGCTGTGCGGGGGGAACCTGGTCGAACTGTGACATCTTCGCCAAGAAGATCCAGGTGGACCGTCTGCGCGAGGCCCGCGCAACGGGTGCCGAAATAATGGTGACGGCATGCCCCAAGTGCCAGATTCACTTCAGCTGCGCCATGAAGGACCCCAACCTCAAGGAGGAGATTGAGATCGAGATGCGCGACGTTGCCGAACTGGTAGCGGACGCCATCGCGTGAGCGGATCCGGAGCCCGCGGCCACCTGCCGGGGATTCCGGGCCGGAAGCAGTAACAACAGAGAATCGTTTTCGGGAAGGAAAAGGATTGATGGTTTCTAATGTAGCTACGGACGAGGAACTCCGCGTTGGTGTCTTTGTCTGCGACTGCGGTCTGAACATCGCGGGCGCCGTAGACACCGCTGCCGTGGCGGAATACGCCGAGACGCTGCCGGACGTGACGTGCGTGGTGCGCAATAAGTACACCTGCGCCGATCCCGGTCAGAACGAAATCAAGGACGCCGTCCGACAGCACAACCTCAACCGTGTCGTCGTCGCCTCCTGCACGCCGAGACAGCACGAGCCGACATTCAGGCAGTGTGTGTACGAAGCAGGCCTGAACCCGTACCTGATGGAGATGGCCAACCTGCGCGAACACTGCTCGTGGGTGCACCCCGACGACCGGGACGGCGCCACGGCAAAAGCCAAGGATCTCGTGGCCAGTGCCGTGGCGCGGGCGCGCTTCCTGCAGGCTCAGGAGGAGATGTCGGTACCGGTCTCACAGCGGGCGCTGGTGATCGGGGGCGGGATCGCAGGAATCGAGGCCGCCCTCGAGATGGCCGAGGCCGGGCACAAAGTCACTCTGGTCGAGAAGACACCGTCCATCGGTGGGGTCATGGCTCAGTTGGACAAGACCTACCCCACCATGGACTGCTCTATATGAATACTGGGCCCTAAGGCCATCGATGCCGGTCGGCATCCGAACCTAGAGCTTCTCACCTACTCCGAAGTCGAAGAGGTTTCCGGCTACATCGGAAACTTCACGGTCAAGATCCGGAAGAAGGCCCGCTACGTAGATCCGGACGAGTGCAACTCATGCGGGGACTGCGTCGACGTCTGCCCACAGGTCGCCCCCGACGAGTACCAGATGGGTCTCTCCTCGCGCAAGGCGATCTATATCCCCTTCCCCCAGGCCGTACCCTGCTCCTACATCCTCAACATGGAGGACTGTCTCGGCAACAATCCGATAGCGTGCGGCAAGTGCGCTGAGGTCTGTGAGAAGAACGCCATCAATTACGACGACCAGGACGAGTTCGTGATACGGGAGGTGGGAGCGGTCATAGTGGCCATCGGTCTCGACGTCTACGACCCGACCGAGATGGACGAGTACGGCTACACCCGCTTCGAGAACGTCATCACCTCGATGGAGTTCGAGCGCCTGATCTGCGCCGGCGGGCCGACCGCCGGCCACTTCGTGCGTCCCAGCGACCAGGTGCGTCCCACACGGATCGGGTTCATCCAGTGCGTCGGTTCGAGGAACCCGTCGATCGGCCGGCCCTACTGCTCGAACATCTGCTGCATGAACACCATCAAGGACACGCTGCTGCTGGCCGACCACTACCCGGATGTGAAAAACGTGGTCTTCTACCAGGACATCAGGGCATTCGGCAAGTCGTTCGAGGACATGTTCCAGCGCTCGAAGAAGGTGGGCACCCGCTACGTCAGGGGGCTGCCGGGTGATATCGAAGAGGACCCGGAGACGCAGAACCTGACCATCACGGTGGAGAATACGACCTCCGGTAAGCTCGAACATCACGAGCTGGACATGGTCGTGCTGTCGGTGGGTGTCGTCCCACCCGAGGACCTGAAGAAGATCTCGGGGCTGCTCACGCTGTCCAAGACTTCCGACGGCTTCTTCATGGAGTCGCACCCGAAGCTGAAGCCGATCGACGCTCCGACGAGGGGTGTGTACTTCGCCGGCTTCTGCGAGGCCCCCAAGGACATCAAGGAATCGGTCTGTCAGGCGGGTGCGGCCGCCTCGAAAGTAGGAGGGCTCCTTAACGCCGGTGAGATCCACATCGAGGCGATCACCAGCGTCATCGACCAGGAAGCATGCACTATGTGCGGGGTGTGCGCCCCGATCTGCCCCTACTCCGCCATCGTCTGGGAGAAGGGTCAGCCCGCCATGGTGATCGAAGCGGCCTGTGCCGGCTGCGGTGCGTGCGCGGCGGCCTGCAACTTCAACGCCATTACCATGCGCCACTTCACCGACGACCAGCTGCTCGCCCAGGTGCGCGCGGTGCTGGCGGAGAAACCGGAAGAGAAGGTGTTCGTCTTCGCCTGCAACTGGTGTTCCTACGCCGGTGGCGACATGGCCGGTATCTCACGGCTGAAATACCCCTCTACCAACCGTGTGATCAGAACCATGTGCTCGGCTCGTGTGTCGGAAGAGATGGTCCTGGAGGCGTTCCTGTGCGGAGCTCCGGTCGTGCTTGTCTCGGGCTGCCACTACGCCGACTGTCACTACATCAACGCCAACCGGCAGACGGTCAAGCACGTACAGCGCCTGTGGAACAAGCTGGAGAGGGCCGGCGTGCGGCCCGAGCGCTTGCAGCTCGAATGGATCAGCGCCGCCGAGGGTCAGAAGTTTGCCAACGTGATGAGGCAGATGGAGGAGCTGCGCCAGACCGTCACCGCCGAGGAGATCGAACACGCCCGCGAGGCACTCAAGCCGAAGCCGAAGAAGGAGAAGAAGCCGAAGACCGAGAAGGAAGAAGCCGACAAGGAGGAAACCCCAGAGGAAGAGGCCGAAACCGTTACCAGTTAACAACCGTCCCCGCAGGGGGACGGAACCGGCAGCGAGAGTGGAGAGAGAGAGATGGCGATCGAGTACTTCAAATGCATGATGTGCGGCCACGACTGGGAGGAAGAGGTGGAGAAGGGTGAGGACGTGGAGCGCTCCTGCTCGCAGTGCCGCTCCAACAGCATCCGGCGTTTCAAGTCGAAACCGACACCGAAGGAGTGAGCCGGATGGCGGCAGAAAAAGGCAGGGCAGCCAAAGGCGGGGCTGCTAAAGGCACGGCCAGTAAAGGCGGGAAAGCCGACATTGTACACGTTGACTTCGCCTTCAAGAGGGAACTCGCCGAGAAGATCGAGGGAAA
Source organism: Candidatus Zixiibacteriota bacterium (assembly GCA_030604325.1). Classification (GTDB taxonomy): domain Bacteria; phylum Blakebacterota; class Blakebacteria; order Blakebacterales; family Blakebacteraceae; genus JAGLTZ01. The sequence goes on from JAUVWC010000002.1 coordinate 10,992, forward strand.
CCTGGCCAGCTTCTGCTACCAGTGCGGAGCCTGTGTCGGCGACTGCCCGGCGGCAACCTACACCGACGACTTCAATCCCCGCATGATCATGCTCAAAGTACTCTACGGCCTCGGCGAAGAACTGATCGGCAGCGAATCGCTTCTCTGGGAATGCACGAACTGTTACAACTGCGCCGAGCGATGCCCGCAGGATGTGAAGCCGGTCGAGGTCATCATCAGCATGAAGAACATGATGGCCGACCGGGGCATCTACCCCGAAGGGGTGGAGAAGGTCATCAATACATTCGAGACCACGGGACGCACCGTCCCCATGAGCTCCGCGGTCGATAAGCAGCGTGCGCGGTTCGGACTACCGCCGCTGCCCCCCGTGCCGATGGAGGAGATCCAGGCGCTGATCGGACCGGCGCCGGCGACAGGAGAAGAATGATGGAGCGCTTTGCCTTCTTCCCCGGTTGCCTGGTCCCCGCGCGCTATCCCGCCATGGAGTTCGCTATCCGGCAGAGCCTGCTGAAACTGGGTATCGAGATCGTCGACCTGGAGGGCACCTCCTGCTGCCCCGACCCGATCTACTTCAAGTCGAAGGATAAACTGTCCTGGCTGTCGGTGGCCGCCCGCAATCTCTGCCTCGCGGAAAAGACGGGAGTAGACCTCTTCACTAACTGTTCGGGCTGCACGGCAACCCTATCCGAGGCCTGGCACCTGCTCCATGAGGACGAGGAACTCAGGGAGAAAGTGAACCGGCGCCTGGCAAAGATCGGGATGGAGTGGAAAGGGACAAGCAAGGTCCGGCACATCGCAACGCTTGTTCGTGACTTCGTGGGTTACGAAAAGATCAGTGAGACGGTGGTGCGCCCGCTCGACGGGCTCCAGGTCGCGATCCATTACGGCTGCCACCTGCTCAAGCCGAGCAACATCATGAAGGTGGACGATCCCAACGATCCCTCCATGATGGAAGACTTGGTCAGGGCCCTCGGGGCCGACCCGGTCCGCCACCGGAAGTGGTACCTCTGCTGCGGCAAGGCTTGCACGGATGAGGACCTCCCTTCCAACATGATGAGGGACCTCCTTACCACTGTGAGGGACGAGCAGGCCGAGCTCCTCTGCCTCATCTGCCCCACCTGTTTCGGGCAGTTCGACCACGGCCAGATGCGGATCGCCAAGCTGTTCGAAGAGGATTTCAGTACGCCGCCGGTCTATTACTTCCAGCTGCTTGCCCTGGCCCAGGGTGAACCGTACGAGAACCTGGGATTCGAGCGCCAGCGATTCAAGCCGGAGTGCCTGAAGCGTTTCGAGATACAGGAACCTGTGGAGGAAGCCACTTCGTAAGAAACAGATCGGGGTTTGCGCGAAGAGGCCCTGCCTGGAACCGTTCCGAGTCCGGGCAGGGCCTCTTTAATTAATGCATGTAAAATGTCGCTTATCAGTGGATGCGGAAATCGGGTGTCTTGATATGGTCCTCCATCAGATACCACAATTCTTCTACGTCCAGGCTCATAATAACCAGATCTCTGCGGACACCGGTGATGTCGGTGACCTGTTTTCGAAGCGTCGCCTCCTTGCGGAATCCCAGTTTCTCGAACGCGCTCATCGCTGAGACCTGGGTGTCCATCAACTCCGCCTGCAGCTTGTAGAGCTTCTTCTTCAAAGCCTGGAAGAACAGCTCCCTGGTAAGGATCGTGGCGAGCCCCTTCTTCTGGTACTCGGGCGCAATGACCACCCTGACTTCCCCGAGGTTGCGCATCCAGCCGAATGCAGCCCGCCAGAGGGTGGCCATCCCGATCAATTCTTTATCCGCCCTCGCCAGAATAGGGAACATGGTCTCATAGTTGGGATTGCCGAACCGGCGTCTTACATTTTCGGGATTTGCGGTGTCCGATCGGAGGTAGAGCCTGTCCTTTTCGGGCAATGACTGGAAAAACCCAATAACCTCTTCCAGATCGCCATCGGTCATTATGGAAAACGTGATGATCTTCCCGTCTTCCAGTTCGATCGATTTGGGATATGTTTCCACAGATGCTCTCCTTGCTGCATTCTCCTGAAAGCAATGTTCGAAACATCCTAGCCGGTTCACACACAGAACACAATCGACTGCATGGCTATCCCGGATATGGTATTCATCAGGATTCATCCTCTGAATCCCGCGGTGTCTATTAGAAAAAATGGTCGGGGCGGCCGGATTTGAACCGGCGACCCCCGCGTCCCGAACGCGGTGCTCTACCGGACTGAGCCACGCCCCGATGAAACTGCTTTTCAGCGGCACATCAACACTCTTGCCCTGATAATGTGTTCCGCCTTCCTAATTTATTTGTAGATAGCGTTCAGGCCAGCCTTCGATACCCTGAGACCGGTTTTTCAGGTGCTCAGTTTGTGAAGAGTTCGACCCCGCCGATCACCCCCATCGTGGCCAGCGTTACTACCGTCGCGGCGACAAGTATACCGCACAGAACCATCGGCAGCGCCAGCTTCAGTCGGATGCCGAACACGAAGGCCGCCGCGCAGCCGGTCCAGGCGCCGGTAACCGGCAGGGGGATGCTGACAAAGAGCAGCAGGCCCAGCGCCTCATAGCGTTCGACCACCTTGCCGCGCCGGCGGGTGCGGGCGAATAGCCAGGTGAAGAAACGGTCCCATATCTTCCAGCGGCGCAGCCAGTTGGAGACCGGTTCCAGCCCCAGCAGCAGCGGTACCACTGGAATGGCATTTCCGATCACGGCGAAGATATAGGCTGTCGGCCAGGATAGGCCGCCGAGCGTAATGGCATAGGGGATAGCGCCCCTTACTTCGGAGATGGGCAGCGCCGCCACCAGCACGGTGGTTACCTCGGCCGGCACACCTGCCAGCGCCTGCCACAGATCGCTCAACATGCCCCCCGACCTATATTACCAACCACATTCACCGGTATCTATCCGCATTCAACAGTATCCAGTCGTATTTAATCATTTTAAACCATACTTATCTGTATCTAGCC
>JAUVWC010000008.1 GCA_030604325.1 Candidatus Zixiibacteriota bacterium
CGGAAACACAGGCGAAAGATGTTATGCTGGGCCAGGAGGCTGAAGTGGATACAAGGTCGGCCAAGGTCCGCGGCCATGTAGCGCGTATCGATCCCTCGGCTTCGGGTGGACAGGTCACGGTAGATATTGAGCTGGATGGTGAACTTCCGCGGGGCGCCCGCCCCGATCAGAGCGTTGAGGGTATAGTCACCATCGAGCGGCTGGATGATGTGCTCTACGTGGGGCGTCCCACGATGGGGCAGGCCAACAGCACCGTGAGGATGTTCAAATTGGTTGATGAAGGCCGTTATGCCGTGCGTGTAACCGTTCGCATCGGCCAGACGTCGGTCGACCGCATCGAAATCAAGCAGGGACTGCAGGAGGGGGACGAAGTGATCCTCTCCGACATGGGCCGGTGGGATGCTTTTGACCGCGTTAGAATAAGAAAGTAGTTTGATCAGAGTGGAAGCCCATCAGGACTATAATGGCGAACAGAATGTCGTGCCGGGGTCTGCCGGTGGGCACCAACGCTTCCGGAACACGGAGTTGGGTACAATCTGAGAAGGAAACAATATGGATAATATTTCTGGTCAGCCGTTGATACAGCTGGAGGGCATGAGCAAGGTTTTTTACACCGAGGAAGTAGAAACCCACGCTCTTCACAACATCCACCTTGGAATCCAGTCGGGCGAGTATATTGCCGTTGCCGGACCTTCGGGATGCGGGAAGACGACTCTTCTCTCCATACTCGGGTTGCTGGATACACCGACCGAGGGTACCTATCTTCTGGACGGGGATCCGGTCCAGAATCTGACGCTGGCCCAGCGGGCGCGTATCCGCAACCAGGCGATCGGCTTCATATTCCAGGCCTATAATCTGATAGGGGATCTGACGGTTTTCGAAAACGTCGAACTGCCGCTCACCTATCGGGGCATGCCGTCGGCGGATCGCAAGCAGCGGGTGCAGGAGGCGCTGGAACGTGTCGGCATGGCTCACCGGTTGAAGCATTACCCCTCGCAGCTCTCTGGTGGTCAGCAGCAGCGTGTTGCCGTGGCCCGGGCCATCGCCGGCAAACCGCTGATTCTACTTGCCGACGAGCCTACGGGGAACCTCGACTCCACCAATGGTGAGGCGGTCATGCAGCTGCTCGACGAGCTTCACGCGGATGGAGCCACTATCTGTATGGTGACCCACGATCCCCGTTACGCTGACCACGCGAATCGAACCGTCAACCTTTTCGATGGCCAGATCGTCGAGGAGAAGAACGGGGAGAAGATACACCAGCTGGAAGAGAGCGGATTCGACGTCGGTTAGTCAGAGGGTAGTGGCCGGGAAATCTCGGCCTGGAATTGCAGGTAGTGGTAGATGATCTCTGTTCGCAACCTAGAAAAGTATTTCCAGACCGGCCCCATGAAGACGTTCGTCCTCCGGACTATAGATTTGGATGTGGAGGAGGGTGCATTCATAACGGTCATGGGGCCGTCCGGCTCGGGGAAGACCACCCTGCTGAGCATTCTGGGAATGCTGGATGGCGAGTGGATCGGCGAGTACAACTTCCTGGATCACAGGGTCCACCTGATGAAGCCGAAGGATCGTATGAATCTCAACAAGCTCTATATCGGTTTCGTCTTCCAGCAGTATCACCTACTGGACAGTCTTACCATCTATGAGAACCTGGAAATCCCTCTTTCCTACCGGAATATCAAGCACTCCAAGCGTGCGGGGATGGTGGCGGATATCCTCGACCGGTTCCAGATCGTGGGGAAGAAGGATCTCTACCCCAGCCAGCTGTCGGGGGGGCAGCAGCAGCAGGTGGCGGTAGCCAGGGCGATCATCGCTAACCCGAAGCTGATCCTGGCCGACGAGCCCACCGGTAACCTCCATTCCAGCCAGGGGAAAGAGGTCATGGATCTGCTGAAGAAGCTGAATGATGAGGGGACCACCATCGTCCAGGTCACTCACAACGAGAAGTGGGCCGCTTACGGCAACCGGATTATCAACCTCTTCGACGGATGGATTGTAGACGAGCCCCACCGGTAATCTCTTCCCCGCTTATCACCTGAGGCCCGCATACCGGTCACAAGTCTCAAAAGGAGTACGAATCTTCCTATCTGCGGTACTCGTACATAATATGAGCAGCCCAGCATATCGATCTGTTATGTGGCGTATCGCCTCGACTACTGCGGCCAGATTAGAGCAACCCGAAAGATCCATGGGGGTAACCCAAATGTTGAATTCGCATGTAGAGAGCATTCCGAAGCGGTGCAGGACATTACTGTTGCCAACGACAGTGACCCTCCTGCTGGTTGGATTAGCAACCTCGCCGGCTGCGGCGCCATCCGCAGTCCAGGATTGCGAAACCGTATCAGAGGCTGAGCCATCCGTAGTCTGGATCGCGAGTCCGACGAAGGCGGATGAACCATCCGTAGTCTGGATCGCGAAAACGACAGCGGCGGTTGAGCAACCCAGGTATCAGTCGTCTGTGGGTGGGGACCAAGCCGGCCAGGAAGGGCAGGCGGTCGGGGTTTTCACCCGCGAGGACGCCGACGTCGTTCTGACGCTGCAGGGGGCCATCGACCTGGCGTTGGACCAATCGTATACGATCTATACCCTTAAGCAGCAGTTCCTGCAGACCTCATACCTGCTGGAGAACGCCAAGCGCCAGCTCCGGACCAGGATCGATTTCAGCTCCACCCTGCCGGGCATCAACCAGCAGATCAGCCCCGACCTGCTGAGCATGGAGGGCGGTGAGCAGAAACTCGTTTTCCTGCGGGACAGTTCGACTTGGTTGCAAGGCGAGCTCAATATCGTCCAGCCTCTCATAACGAACGGACGGGTCGTACTGTCGGCAGGAATGGTGGGCTTCGACGCTTTCCGCAAGCTGCCTGAGCCGCTACCGAGAGTCGACGCCCGGTCGGTACAGCCGTCTGTCGGCGTCCAATTCAACCAGCCGCTTTTCCAGTACAACCAGGTAAGGGGTGCGCTCAGGAACGCCCAGCTCTCTCTGGAAGGACTACAGCTCAGCTACACCGAGGACGAACTTCAGCGGATCAATCAGGTATCGCGGCAATTTTATGCTCTCTTCGCCCAGCAGTCGGCGCTCGAACTGGCCGACCAGCGTTACCGGCAGAGCGAGCGTAATTACCAGTCGGGTATGCGGCGGCAAAATGCGGGACTGATTGCCGAAACGGATGTCATGCGGCTCAATGTTACCAGGATGAACGACTTAGACGCTCTGGAAAGCGCAAAGAACTTTCTCGAACAGCAGCAGTTCGCTTTCAACCGGCTGGTTGGTCTGCCGCTGGACCAGAGGGTATGGGCGGAGGCAAGTATCGAGTACGAACCGATAGAGGTGGATCTGAAGAGAGCGCTCGAGCTGGCGTTCGATAAACGGTCCGATCTGCGTCGGGCCGAGATCGATCGCGAACAGCTCCAACTCGAGCTGAGACGGACCGTCAGCCATGGTCGCCCCGATCTGCAGCTCAACGTAGGTTACGACGTAACCGGTAATTCCAGTATTACCGCCAGCCCGACGGAGAACTGGCAGAAACATCTGGAGGAGTCGTTGAACCGCGACAACCGCAGCCCCAATACAAACATCACCCTGACCCTGCAGGTGCCGCTCTTCGACTGGGGCCGGAACGCATCACTCGTGGAGCGACTGGCTTCACAGATACAGGTTGTGGATCGGGGAATTGAGGAGGTTCGCCAGGATCTGGTACGGACGGTTACCGACCGGGTGCGTGATGTGGAAAGCGCCATGCGGCGGCTGGAAATCCAGCAGGCCAACGTTCAGGTGGCCGAGACCTCCTGGGGCTTCACCCAGAAGCGGTTCGACCGGGGGGAGATCACTATTACCGAACTGGCGCAGGCCCAGGCCCAGCTTGCACAGACACGTACAAACCAGCTCAATGCCCTTATCCAGTTCGAGCTGGCCAAGGCGGACCTGAAGGAGATCACCCTGTGGGATTGGGAGACTAACCGGCCGGCGCGCCAGCGCACACAGCCTCCGCAACCGTTTGAGAGGGGAAGGCAGAGATAACGGTGCTGACCGCGCTTGTTTCTATATCGATACCCTCTATCAGGGCTACTCATGTAGATTCGATGGAGGCTCTTCGATACGAGTAACCCATTATTGCTACCGTCGATGCGAATCGCTATGGTCTAAATGCTGCCCATCCCGGGCTGCCAACACGTTTACGGACGGTAACTGGCCATGGTTCGAAAGAGAAGAGGATCCGATTCAGGTTCGGACTCAGGCGAACCGGTCTACGAGGGGCGCCTGCACGAAGCCCTGGAGCAAGCCCACCAGTGGCTGCGGCAGAGCAAATTCAAAGGCTCGGCAAAGATGGTGGGGCGGGTCCGGCTGTTGGTCATGATGGGTAGTGATTACCTGTCCGGCAGATATACGCGGATTCCGCTGACCTCGATCTGGGCGCTTATTTTCGCCCTCCTCTACGTAGCAGGGCCTTTCGACCTCCTACCCGACGTCATTCCCGGCATGGGTTGGCTGGACGACGCTTTTGTCGTCGGACTCGTATTCGCAGCCATCAGCCGTGACCTATGCAGGTACTGCAAGGCGAACGATCTGGATCCTAAAAGCTTTGGTATGTAAAGGGAATGGAATGTGACTCGGGACACTGGGCCTAAAAAAAAGAAGGTCGTGAAAAAACGGGCCGCACACCTCGTATCACGGTATGTGGTTAGGGAAACGCGTGTTCGCTGAGGTCGAGCGAGAGCTGCTGTGGAAGTGCCGTGCGGGGGACTGGAAGTCCTATGAGCCGATTGTTCGGGCTTACGAAGGGCGACTCTTCGGAGTTGCCATTGGCCTTGTGCATAATGTCGATGATGCCCGGGACCTCGTACAGGACACCTTCGTCCGGGCGTTCAAATCGATGGATCTGTATGATCCGGAACGGCCGTTTCTGGGATGGATTCTGTGCGTTTGCCGAAACCTGTGTATCGACTTTCTCAGACGCCGCAGGTTCGGGCGCAGTCTGGAAGGGGACCAGGGTGGGGTACCGTTTCAGGTTGCTGATCCCAATGCCCAGACCGACCGGCCTGCTCTCGATGAGGAGACCCGTTCCCTGATATGGGTGGCTCTAGGACGGCTCAGCGATGAACACCGCGAGGTAGTTGTTCTAAAGGACATACAGGACCTGGAATACGGGGAGATGGCGCAGATTCTGAACATACCGCAGGGGACAGTGGCCAGCCGGGTCTACTATGCCAGGCGTGCCCTTCGTGAAATCCTGGAAGGTATGGGGGTGGAGTATCCATGACGCCATCACACCGCCCACCTGGGGCTCCCCCTACGGGTGGAGACTTCGAAACATGTGAAGGGTTCAGGGAGGATCTGGCCCGCTACGTAGATGACGAACTCCAGGGGGCTGATCTGGTGAGATTCGAATCCCACCTGGCCGACTGTACGGAGTGCCAGCGGGAGGTCGCCGTCTTCCGTTCGCTGAAAGGAGAGCTGCAGAAAATGGGTCTCAAGAAACCCGACGTACCCGGCGGCAGTGTCTGGGACGGTGTGAACAAGCGGGTAGCCCGGCCGGCCGGATGGATCTTCCTGGTAATCGGTGTCGTGATATATCTGGCCTACGCTGTCTACACGTTCATCACCTCGGAGGCAAATCTCTTCGAGCAGCTTGCCACCGGTTTCGTGGTGGTCGGATTCGTCGTTCTGCTCGCTTCGGTGGGGTACGAACGGATTCGCAGCTACAGGACGGATCCTTACAAGGGAGTGGAGAAATGATCATCACCTCGTCTGAGGAAATTTCCGGCAAGCGAATTGTAAAAACCCTCGGCCTGGTCAGGGGAAACACCATCCGCGCCCGTCATCTGGGACGGGACATTATGGCCATGTTCCGGATGATAGTGGGAGGCGAGGTACACGAGTATACGAAAATGCTGGCCGAATCCCGTGAACAGGCCATTGACCGGATGCTCGAGGAAGCGCATACGCTGGGTGCGAACGCGATCGTGGCCGCTCGTTTCATGACCAGCATGGTCGCCTCAGGATCCGCCGAGATTCTCAGTTACGGCACCGCGGTTGTTGTCGAGGAGGAGTAGTCAGGAGACGAGGTATTCCTCGCTCTCCCGGGCGAGGAAAGATCCAGCTTCCCGCTCCAGCATATATCTTCCCAGCTCCAGTGGCTGGGCGAGGAAAGCGCGCGCGGTAAGAGTTCCCTCTTCCCTGTCAAGGATAGCTATCATTCCCGGGTTTTCCGCCCAGTGTTCAAATGGATCTATGCCAAATGGGGGGCGCACCCGCTGGGCCAACGTCGCGAGCAGGTCTTCCACCTGACGGCGCTCGATCGGTCTCAGCCGCCGCCTTGCTTCCAGAGGAAACTGAAGGTTCCACCGTGGTCCTTCCGGACCGGGAGGAAGTGTCTCTTGCTCGAGTAGCTCCGCCATTTCCTCGGTGAGTTCAGACTGGTCCAGCGGGTTCATCAGTTCGAAGAATGGGCTGTGATCCAGGTTCGACTCAACCGCTTCTGAATCGGAAACCATGTATTTGATCTCACCGCCGTCCGCCGCCATGGGGAAAGAACCGGAGCGGACTTCTACGTTCTCGAGCGGCACGAGTGCTTCCAGGGCGGCACGCAGTATGAGATCACCCCTTGCCTTCATCTGGCGAGCCATCATCTCCCCGGTGGAGGGACTGTCGAAGTCGGCCGGAAAGAGGGGAGCAAGGATCCTGTAGGCAGCGTCGAAGTTGCTGCCGTCCGGCAGTACGGGGATGACCAGCGGCCGATGTGTCGGATATGAGAGCTTATTCAGCGTAACGAATCTGCCGATCACCATATCGGTCTGTTCGGAATCGCTGGGCAGAAAGATCCGGGGGACCCGAGCCGTCACACCCAGGGAAGGGGGAAGCTTCAAATCAACCAGGCCCGATCGGTCAGGGGGAGGAAGTGCTTCAATTTCATAAATCCCCTCAAATGATCCCAGCAGGGACCGGAGGGTCTGCCGTCCGCCCTGAATACGCTCCCCACTGTACACACGCTCCCAGAGCAGGTCGGGTACCGGTGGCGTATTGCCCAGGATAAATCCATCCAGCAGGACCCCTTCTATCCATAAATAGGAGGCCCACTCGTCCCACTCTGCATATTCCTGGGCCATCTGTCCCTGCTGTTCATCCCGGTATTGCTCCTCCCATAGCAGGTCGCTGTATGCCTGGAATATCCCGCTGTATGTCTCGTTTTCCCTCCACTGCTCCAGCGAGCCAGTGGCCCTATTCAGCTTGGACAGTCTGGGTTGGCAACAATCCCGGTACTTACGCTTGTTTCCGCAGATGCATTTCGCCCCGGGGGGCATATCGGGCAGGGGGATGTTGGGGCCTTTAACAGTCATGGAGAACCCAAGTTGTATATTAACGATAATAATGCAACTGGAGGTTTGACTTTCGTCGTAAGCCCAACCGGTATCTTCAATGGACCCTCCCTGTAGCGGTCCAGATAGAGGTGTTTCGGTTTTGCCAGCCCGTTCCATGTCAGGGCATATACATCCAGCATTCCTTTGTCAAGGGGAGCGCCGTACAGGTCGAAGGGACAGCAGGTCCCGATCCGTTCGTAAAAGATTGTTTCGCCGTGAGGACCCCAGAGAGAGTTCATGTACCGTTGCTGTCGTACCAACCCGCCTTGCCCTTGGGCCTCGGAGTCGTAACCGCCCGGGCTGACCGGCTTCTTCGGAGTCCAGCCGTAGTCTTCATTCCGGCTCGTTGCTGTCAGAAGGAGCAGAGGACCATCCCCACTCTCACCGAAGGGCCAGCCGCGCCCGCTTTGGGATGCCTCCACCAGAAGCCTGGGTGGAGTGTCCGGAGATGTACCCGCGGCACAGCCGGCTACCAACAGAATCCCCACCAACCGAAGGAAACATTGGTTTCGCTTCTGATATTCGGAGGTGCTTTTTCCGCGAAGGCTCATCTCGGATTGATCATGCAGAGAGACGTTCCAGGAAGTCACGGATCAACCTGCTGATTTCTTCGGGCGCTTCCAGGTTGACCACATGCCCCGCTTTCGGGACGATGACGGTCTGAGCCTCAGGTATCGCCGCTGCCCACGCCATAGTTTGATCAGGTGGTGTAATCATATCTTCCTCGCCGACAACGACAAGTGTCGGGACGGCGATGTCACCGAGGAGAGGTTTGCTGCTCTGACGGTTTGCCATTGCTTCAAGAGCACCGATGAGGCCAGCGGGAGGTGCCGAAATCATCATGGCGCGGACCTGGGTGACGACCTCCGGTCTGAAAGCGAGCGTGTAGCTGCCCAACACTTTTTCTATCAGACTGTCGGCAATCGATTCTGCCCCGCCCGTCTTGACGATTAGCTGGGCATGGCGTCGCCCTTCACGGGTTTCCTCTGAGTCGGGATAAGGATGTGTATCCATCAGAATTAGACCGGTGAGTCGCGCAGGAAATAGTCTGAGGAACTCGAAGGCGATGTAGCCGCCCATGCTGAGACCTACAAACACCGCCCCTTCCCACCTCCGTTCGTCCATCCAGTCCGCGAGGTCCCGGGCATAAGCTTCCAAGCTGTACTTTGACGAATCTTCCGGACCTTCACTTCTTCCCAGCCCTCGGAGGTCGGGTGCCAGCATCATAACTGTGTCCCCAAGAGAGGCAAGCTGGGGGAGCCACATCGATTGGTCGAAAGGGAATCCGTGAATAAAAATCGCCCTCTGATCGCCTTCGCCTTCCCCTCTGGCGTAGAGACGGCATCCGTCCCGGGCGTGCAGAAAAAGGTCCATGTTAGAAGAGTGAGGGAGTCGGAGGACTTTGTCCAGCCCCTATGACGACCTGGAGATATTACTAGGGAATATACTTGCTTTAAGCCACTTTTTGTTTCTGGGCGTCGGAATAGAGTGCTATGCTTGAATCACCTTGTCGGCCTGTCCCCTGACACCGAGGAGTCCGACCCATGAATCAACCATTCCACTCCAACTCACCTCAGGGAGTTACCCAGGGTACCGCCCCGTCAGCAGGGGGAGGTCTACCCATTAGTTCGACACTACGAATCCTGATGGGTTTCGGTTTCTGTGCTGTCGGGTTGGTTAAGGGTGTATTGATTCTTACCGGCGAGAGTGCAGGCGGCATCGGAGTCTTCCTCGATGGTCTGGGTTTCTTCCTGCTGGCAGGAACCGGCGTCACCATGTTGATGGACCGGTTCTACTCTCTCTATCTGCTACTTCTGTGGGCGGCTTTGGGAATTGTAGGATCGTTTGTTGGACAGGGTGAACTCTCGGTCCAACTCCCGGCACTCTTTGCACGGATCATGGTCGGCCTGGTTGCGCTGGTTTCCATCGGGCAGCGGGGTATCCGTACGCCAGGCTAGTTTCCGTCCGGAATCTGTCTTGTAGATCGCGTATCCAGCGCGAGCTGGTACGCAAACGGCTCTTTTCCGCGATCTCGGCGTCAGTCTGCCGGATCTCTTGTGCGGCGTACAGTCAGTACGCCTCCGCGCGATCCGTTAACTTCCTTGACCTCGCGGAAAATTGCTCGCTTCCGTATCGAAAACCTACCAGTGCCCATCCGGAGTTGGTGTGCCGGCTTTCGATGGACACTTCGGCGCGATATAAAGAGATCCGGTGGATTGCGAGATTGGATGGTTTCTATTCGACAATACCAGGCCCCTACCGGAGACGGTGGGGGCCTTCTTTTCCTGTGTGCAACCAGCGGGGGCTACTTCTTCAAATGTTCGTGAAAAATTCGGTCGCAGCCTGGTTCACTGCGAAATGGGCACCGCTTCCCAGAGAGAAGAGATGGTCTCACCTGACCCCCCGCTCAGGTAGAAGAAGTGGGGCGTGCCGTCTGTATCCAACACAACCTTGAAAACCGTCATCCGGTTAGTAGCACCTACACGGGCCAAGTCTTCGACAACAGGTATCAGAGACCAGCCGTAGCCGATCTGGCCGGACTGAGGCGGGCGGGTAGCCATGTTCAGATTGAATCGGCCAGGGCCTCGCCAGATAGCAAAGGCGATATACGGTTTAACCTCCGGATTGAGACACAAGTCGAAATTCCCTACATACAACTCTTCCCCCATGATCGAAAGTGTCTCCGAGACCCAGTAGAATCCTGCCGTCTCTGAATCGAACAGTTGCCACATCAGCAAATTGTTCTGGCCTACAGAACCTGCAACGAAGGGGTAACCGTCGCTGGTCACAGCCAGCGCCAGGATTTCGCCGGAGTTGGTGATCAATTCCGTGATTGTGGTATCAAGACCGACCCGCCTGTACTGTCCGTCATCACCGCTAGATATGTGGTATACGAGGTGTTCCTGCCCCGGGGCGTCGATGGCGAAATCGTTGATGGTTGAATAGATGCCGGTCTGAGGGATTTCGCTGAGGACCCAGCCTGTATCGGTCAATGCTGCTCGCACCAATCCCTCTCCAACCGCTTGGAGGATAGCAACCGGTCTCCCCTGGTCATCGGAAGCCAGTGCTGCATAGCTTACTGAGTCATAATCGGCTTGCTGATACTTCGGGATGACGAGGGAAGAATCACCAGCACCTCCCACGCGGTACAGCATCTGTCCCACATCCGTATTGGCAGCGAGAACCCACCATGTACCTCCAGGGCCGGGTGCGATGCTTATTGAAGACGGGTGCAGCCCTCCCCCGGAGAGGGTCGCTATCGTACTCCACGCTCCCGCGCTCTCTTCCAGTAGGATTAGTTCACGGTAGCCGGTCGCTACAGCCGCGGCAATATGTCCATCTGGTGACGAAGCCACTGCTACCTGCCAGATCGTTTTTGACTGCAGGACCGGATTGAACGTGAACATGTCCTCGTTGGGTATTTCGGGGCGGTCAGGATTGTATGGCTGGCGGGTGCACCCTGCGGTGAGAGCCAGCAGCATCAGCACCGACGCCAGCCGACCAGTTATCCTCGAGAGGCGTTCCGTAATTCGGTGAGGCATAGAGTAATCCCTAGCTAGTTTCCGTCCGGAATCTGTCTTGTAGATCGCGTATCCAGCGTGAGCTGGTACGCAAACAGCCCTTTTGCGCAATCTCGGCGTCAATCTACC
>JAUVWC010000016.1 GCA_030604325.1 Candidatus Zixiibacteriota bacterium
AATCAAACGCATCCTCTTAACCGTACACAGGCCGATTTGCTTGCATTACTAGACCGTCTTGAATACCCTGCGGTAAACATTTCTTGTTCGATATCGTTTCCCTTGCGAACATTCTTGACGGGACGGACACTTTTTCAAACGAACAGGCGGCCGCATCTTATGAAGCCCCTCTCCCAAACCTTACTTGCAGCTACTCTGTTGATCTCAGTGCCCCTCACCGCCCGCGCCCAGCAGACGGCCGAAGCCAAGGTCCCGGTGAGGACACCGCTCATCTCTCTCACCCTTTCCCATGCGGGCCCTCTCACCCTTGCCGCGGCAACCCCGGCCCGTCCGGCACTTAGGGAAGTGCTACCAGGTTATGGACATCCGTCGGTAGCTATGAAACAATACGGCTACCGCCGCCTGGACTGGGAACTGGGCCGTGCCTGGTTGGGAACACTAATCGGCTTCACCTACGCTTACATTGGGGACCTGATCATCCACTACGAGACCGACTTCAGCAAGGGATACTACCTGCTGGATGAGAAGAACAACGGAGATAACGTTTACAACGTGCTGCTCTACTGCGGGATCCCACCCTATTTCGCCATGCGGGGCATCAGGTCGGTAAGTATCATGAGAAAAAATAGCTTAGGCAGCTATTTATCAGGGCTCGTCGGCAGCGTACTAGGTCTTATCTACTGGACCAATACAGGTGAGAAGCGCTCCATAGCAGGCTTTGCCGCTTTCACCGGACTGACGACCCTCTGCGCGCACATAGGATATAGTATTTTTTAATGGTCGGGGCGGCCGGATTTGAACCGGCGACCCCCTGCTCCCAAAGCAGGTGCGCTACCGGACTGCGCCACGCCCCGAATACTTCAAAACGAACGACAAATATGGTTAAAAGCGCCGTCAGTCAAAAGCCTCCCGGTGTTTGGCGAGAGCCAGAAACGCCTTCGCCCGGTGAGAGTTGCGTCGTTTGTAGGCTTCTCCCAGCTCGGCCACGGTAGCATCTTCGTCCGGAATAATGAAAAGCGGATCGTAGCCGAACCCGTGACTGCCGCAGGGTCGTAATCCTATCCTACCCCGCCACTGCCCATTGCAGGTGATTTCATCCTCTCCTGGCGGTGCCTGAGGTAGGACAAGTACTGCTGCACATACGAACCTGGCACCTCGTTCACCCTCCGGAACACCCTCCAGCATCGACAGCAGCAGAAGGTTGTTCTCCTCGTCTGTGGCATTCTCACCGGCGAAGCGGGAGCTCATGATTCCCGGAGCTCCCTGAAGTGCATCGACCTCCAGACCGGAGTCATCGGAAATAGCCGCCAGTCCCGTGGCCCTGGCCGCTGCCCACGCCTTCTTCAGGGCGTTGGCGGTATATGTATCTCCATCCTCAGTCACATCCACCTCTATATCCAGCTCGGCCAGAGATGTGATTTCCACCGGCACCTCATCAAGAATTTGCCGTATCTCGTCCATCTTGTGGGCATTTCTTGTCGCCAGAACGACTTTTATCAAATCACCGGGCTCCCCTGTAATTACTCCGATCCAGCAGTTTCCCCTCCGGAGGTATCGTCAGCCGGTTCCTTGTCGGAGGTTATCTCTTCCGTTTCCTCCGTAACCACCGGTTCATCGGTCTCGGGCGGCAGTTGCTCTTCCAGCTCATCGACTTCATCCGTCCACTCCAACAGCATCTCTCCATCTTTGAGACGACGAAGTGCCAGATATGAAGCGGTGAAGCCGCTGGTCAGGCTGCTGAGGGCATAAGCGGTTATCAATCCCAACACGACAAGCATTGAAATTCCACCGAGGAACGCCCCCACCGCCGCCATACCGGTAGGAAGCTCCGCCAACGCGGGATTGAGACCGATTGAGGGAAACAGCGCGGCTAACGGGCCGGGCCAGAACCAGGAGGGGAGATCGGTAAGCAGTGTGCACTCCGGCGGGAGGTAGACTCTCACACCGGTGGCAATATCGGAAAAGGTGGGGCCCAGAACGCCTCCGACAACGGCGGCCACAAGCGCCACCGCACCCAAGCTTATAACCGCCAGCAGATAGGTGCCCACTGTCGTGGTTACGACTACGACCGCTGTGTACCCCCCGGTGAGCCACGGTAGAGACCAGAGCATGCTGAACATCTGGATGGCCCCCTCCAGCCCATCCTCACCGGTGGTGCCAATTACAGCCGGTGTGTAGAGCAGGGAGAGGAGCAACACTACCAGGACATAGACACCCAGAAATGCGGCTAAGAAGGCTGGTATAGCCGAGATCCCCAGCAGGATCGGCCCGACGGTGGGGATAGTGGAGATCCACCCCAGAACCCAGAGGGCGACGCACACGAACGCAAACAGGACCGCTAGGATCAGCGGGGTGCTCACCGTCGAACGGCCATGTTCGAGGGCGTACCTCCACGCGTCACTGCCACCGTAGAAATCATCCCCCTTCAGCTGGCGATAGGTGATCTTGGCGAGACCAGTGGCGCCGATCATGACGATCAGCACCCCCGCAACTAGCCCGATCCACCAGAGCAGTTCCGGGATCAGGCCCATCTCAACCATCGGCTTAAGGGGGAAGAAGTGGTACACCTGCCAGGTCGTGACCGGAGAGGTTCCTGCAATCATATGGGCGGTATAGGCCAGTAACAGGTAGGCGATGTAACCGCAGACTATCGCCTTGAACGCCACCCATATCTTCTTTCCACTCGCCCCGAGACGAGGCGCCTTCCACGGATCCAGAACGGAGTAGGTCAGCTCGCTCATATGGTTACTCCTTCCCTTCCGTAGTTACTAGTGTCACGAGTCATAAATCCATCGTAATTCATCCTCCGGATACTAGGTTTGCACCCATCCGATGATTCTGGACGGTGTCAAACACGTCTCCGATGCGGAAACGGGATAATTTATCATACATCAACCGGCCCGGGGAGCACACGTGCCAGTGTAACAAACTCCTCCGGACTCAAGGTTTCCGCACGGCGCCGCAGGTCGATCCCTACCTCATCAGCCCGCTCCCGAAGTTCTCCTGTACTGAGATGGGAGAGCCCGGCCACAAGGCTGTTGCGCAGCATTTTGCGGCGCTGGGTAAAAGCCGCCTTGACGACGGCCGCCACCCATGTCGAGCTGGGGCCACCAGGCGTATCCACTCCGCCGAGGGGAGTGCGGCGCATACCTATCCGGACCACAGCCGATTCAACCCGGGGCGGAGGCTTGAAGGCGCCTCTTCCCAGCGTGAAGAGAAGCTTCGGGCTGGCATAGAGAGCCGTCAGGACAGTTATGACACCATACGTTTTGCTGCCGGGATTGGCCACAAGCCGCTCGGCCACTTCCCGCTGCATCATGAGAACGGCCCGCTCGAGGATGGCTCGTGCCTCCAGACAGGCAAAGAGAACAGGACTGGTGATCTGGTAAGGCAGGTTCCCCACCACCAAGAATCCCCGCTCGGGAAGAGGGGCCACCCACTCCGACAGCGGCCGTTCCAGGATATCCCCATGGTGCACAGTCGCTTCCGAGAGCTGCGGGTCGGTCTGCAACCCGGCGGCCAGCCCCCTGTCCAGCTCCACCGCCACCAGCCGCTCTGCCAGCTCGGCCAGCAGATACGTCAGCGCACCCCGGCCAGGACCGATCTCAAGTACGGTCCATCCCTGCGGCTCGAGTGCATCAATGATCCTCTTGATAACCGCACGGTCGTGCAGGAAGTGCTGCCCCAGCGGTGGTGCCGTCCCCCGGCCCACTGCTCAATCGCCCGATGCCACCCCGGGGCCGAGATCGGCCTGGGGGATACCCAGCACGCGACAGGCGTTCCTGGTGGTGCGTTCGGCCAGCTCTTCCACGCTGATACCCAGCGCCCGTGCTATCGCTCGAGCCGTGTGGAGGATGAATGCGGGTTCGTTTCGCTTACCACGGTGCGGCACCGGGCTTAGAAATGGGCTGTCGGTCTCCAGGAGCACGTGGTCGATGTCCCAAGAACGCACCATATCGGCCATGTCGCTCGTGGGGAAGGTGAAGATGCCCCCCAGACCTAGAAAATGGCCCTGGCTGACGGCCCACCGGCCAAACGCCTCATCTCCGACGAAGCAGTGGAGGATGGCCTTAACACCAGCACCGAATTCTTCCAGTGCTTCTCGCAGCTCGCTGCCGGTACCCCGGCTGTGCAGGACGATCGGCAATCCGCTCATCCGTGCCAGCTCGAAATGGGCCTTGAGGCTTACCCGCTGGGCTTCCTCGGTGCCGCGGCCCCGGTAGAAATCGAGGCCGGTCTCCCCGATGGCCACCACTTTCGGGTGCCCCATAAGCGAGCGCAGCTGGGATAGTCCCTGCTCCCGATCTGCAGCAAGGTCTTCAATGTTGTGGGGATGGAAGCCGACGGCTGCCCAGCACTGCTCATGCTCATCGGCGAGGCCTACGCAAATCCTGCTTGTCTCGGCGTTGGTGCCGAGGTTCAGAATAGCCCCGACTCCCGCCTCGGCGGCCCTTCGCAACACCTGTTCCCGGTCTGTCTCGAAATCGGGCCAGAAGAGGTGAGCGTGCGTATCGACGAAAATCAATCCTGAAGGTCCTCTGGCAGCTCCGCGCGTGGGAAAAGGCTGTCACCGCCCGGGACGGAACCACCCGCTGCGAGAACCCCCCAGGCTGTGAGCGACTCGTAATCACCGCCCGCCTCCTCAAGAGTGATCCCGAGCTGTGCCAGGAGTTCTGTCATCTTGGCCGGCATGACCGGACTCAGGAGTACACCTGCCAGCCGGAGAGATTCGGCCGCCGTGTAAAGGGTGGCGTCGAGGAGGTTCCCCTTCTGCTCATCCTTGGCGAGCTGCCACGGTTCGCGCGACTCCAGATAGCGGTTAGTGGCCCTCACCAGCTCCATCACCTCATCCACCGCACGGCTGACCTCCAACGCACCTATCGCGTCAGGCACGCTCTCCTTCACCCTCGTGGCCACCTCTTTCATCTCCGCCTCGGGCGCCTCGTCCAGCCCGTCGGGCGGGTTCAGCAAACCGCCCCTGTAGCGCTGTACCATCTTGGTAACCCGGCTGAGGGCATTACCGAGGTCGTTGGCCAGATCGCTGTTGTAGCGTCGCACCAGGTCCACTTCGCTGAACGAGCGATCCTGGCCCAATGTCATATCCTTCATCAGGAAGTAGCGGAAAGCGTCTACCCCGTACTGCTGGGCCAGATCGAGGGGTCGGACCACATTTCCACGGCTCTTGGACATCTTCTCCTCCTCCACCAACCACCAGCCGTGTGCCGCTATCCGTTTCGGCAGCGGAAGATCCGCCGCCTTCAACATCGTCGGCCAGTAGACACAATGCGTAGTGACGATGTCTTTGCCAATCAAGTGTAGATCGGCCGGCCACCAGTTTTCCTCCCCACCCGGTCCGGCAGTTTCAGCGACCGCGCTCACATAGTTGAGCAGAGCGTCAAACCAGACGTAGGTCACGTATTTGGAATCGAAAGGAAGGGGGATTCCCCACTCCAGGCGGCTCTTCGGCCTGCTGATGCACAGATCCGCCAGTCCCTGACGCAAAAAACCCAGCACCTCGTTCTTACGGGTCACGGGGAAGATGAAATCGGGATTCGCCTCTATATGTTCGACGAGCCACTCACGGTACGATCCCATCTTGAAGAAGTAATTCTCTTCCTCGAGCTCGATGACCGGTCTTCCACACTCGGGGCAGTTCCCCTCCACCAGGTCCTTCTCGGTCCAGAAGCGCTCATCGGGGATGCAGTACCATCCCTGGTAGGGCGACGAGTAGATTTCTCCCGCCTCCCATAATCTCTGCAGTATTTCCTGTACATAGGCGATATGGTCATCATCGGTAGTGCGGATAAATCGATCGTAACGGATGCCCAACCGTTCCCACAGTTCCATGAAGTTTCCCACCATGCTGTCGCAGTACGCCTTGGGTCCCATGCCGGCAGTATCGGCCGCCTGCTGAATCTTCAGCCCGTGCTCATCGGTACCGGTCAGGAAATAGGCCGGTTTACCGAACAGGCGGTGGTAACGGGTAAGTACATCCGCCAGGATGGTCGTATAGGCATGCCCGATATGCGGGATGCCGTTGACGTAATAGATGGGCGTCGTGACGTAGAAACGATCAGCTGTAGTTATTTTCACTGAACTTGCCAATAGCGATTGTCTGGTAGTCTCTATCCACCAAGTGGTGTCAGTGCCTCGAACAACGTTGCGTAAATCAAGGCCAGATTGATATTGCTGTCAACCTCACCACAGGCTTCTGCGGCAGCCATCAGAGCCCCGAGACCCGCGCCGTCGGGGGCGTGTCGGCCCACCCGCTGCAGCAGGTCGGCCCTATCCGGGTTGAGCAGGGATGGCTCGTCTCCGCTCTGGATAACGGCCACATCACGCATCAAGCTGAGCAGTTCCTCGAGTGTGTTGCGAGCCTCGGTCCGCATTCCCCCGGCGCTCTTGAAGGTGTATCCGGCCGCCCAGGCCAGTGCCTCACGCCGTTGTCCATCCACTGCCCATGAGAGTAGCTGGAGGGCCTCCTCACGACCGGGCACGCCCCCCTCCGCGATGCTGATAGCCCTCTTCAGGCTCCCCCGGGCCAGGATGGCCACATTCATCTCATCCCCTGAGGCGATCCCCCGCTCCTGTAGATAGGAGACAATGACGTCGGAGGGCAGTGGTCCGAAACCAACCACGCGGCAGCGGGAGCGTACGGTCGGCAGCAGCGCATTCGGCCGGTGTGTTGTCAGGACGAACAGGGTGTGCGGAGGTGGCTCTTCCAACGATTTCAGAAGCGCATTCTGGGCCTCTTCTGTCATCCGCTCCGATTGGCATAATATCACCACCCGCTTACCACCCTCCACCGGAGCATAGGCAAGCTGGCGGACAATCTCCCGGATGTCAGCAATCCCGATGGAGAGACCGCCGCTGGTGATCTCCGGATCCCGGTAGGGATTATCAGCCTTGAAGGCCAGCGCCTCCGTCGGATCGGCGGGCTCACCTTCCTTCGGGGGGCGCGGGCGGGGCAGCGGCATGCGGACCAGCACATCGGGGTGGCGGTAGCGCTCGAGTCTGGTGCAGGCCGAACAGATGGCGCATCCTCCCAGGACGACCTCGCCCGAGGTAGGCGGACAGGATTCAGTCGCCTCCGAGCCGGCTTCCACGAACAGGTCGGAGCCGGGTTGTGCGGTCCCACCTGTGCAGTTGAGCGCCCGGGCCAGTGCCAGAGCCGCCTCCTCCTTGCCGACACCGTGCGGGCCGATGAAGAGATAGGCAGGGGGTAGCTCACGGCTCGCAAGAGCCCGTTCCAGTAATGCACGCGCCCTGCTTTGATCCAGCAACGGCCCTGCACTCACCTTCTGCCTCCCAGCCAACGCCCAACCGATGAATTCGGTTGAGCTTGGGCGCGCTTTCGAATCGGCAACGAGACATTTTCCGATAGATCAAGGAAACCACCGGATCGCGCGGAGGCGTACATAGGGTACGCCGCACAAGCGACCCGGCAGGCTGACGCAGAGATATCGGAAAAGAGCCGTTGCCGGTCGGAAGCCAGCCAGGGCAGCGGGTCCTGGGCGGTCCCGTCTTCGTATATGCTGAAGCGGAGCAGGTACCCGTCCGGCTCATCCCCCACCGGTCTCAGCGCCAGGCCCACCTTGGCCATCGCCCAACCTCTTTCCACCGCTTCGCCGACCTGCACCTGGAGGCCCACGGCATTAGTGTATGCCGTCGCGTAGGCGTCACCGTGGTCCAGCACGATGACGGTTCCCATGTAAGCGTACCAGCCGATGTGAAGCACGACGGCATTGTGAACGGCCACGATGTCGGTGTTCGGCCCCGGAGCCATGATATCGATGCCGGGTGAGGAGGTGGTTGTATTGTCCCGCCCTCGCAGGCTCCCGAATGCCCTCACCACTTCACCCGGACCCCAGGGACTGTTCAGCGGCCATGGCAGGCGTCCACGCATGCCGGCGAAGCCTCCCAGTTCGATATCAATCCCTCGACCAGCCTCCCTCAGACGCTGTGCTATCCTCTGCTTCTCCCTGATCAGTTCGGCCAGCTGGGCCTCCGCCTCCTGGATGTACTGAGTCACCTGCTGCTGGTCCTGGGCGATGCGATCGAGGAGTTCCTCGGTCTCGGCCTGTTTCTGGTCCAGGTTCTGCCTTGCCCGCCGCTGTGCCTGCCGGCTCTGTTCGAGAGAATCTAGCGTGCGGGTTATCTCGGTCCGCTTCACCATGGACTGGTCACGGGCCTCGGCCAACCGGTCCACGTCCTGGCGCTGCCGGGCCGCCACGACGATAACACCTTTGAAACGGCGTACAGCGTCAGCAAATGTTTCGCTGCTGAGTATGATCTCCAGCTCTCCACTCCTGCCCCGCTTGTACAGTCCAACCACATAGGCGGAAACTGCCCCCCCCATCCTTTCCATCTCCTCGTTCAGGGCGGCGATCTCCGCTCTGAGCTCGCCCGCCTCAGCGCTCAAGCGCCGTATGTCACGGTTGTAGGCGTTGATGAGCTGTTCCGTGTTGGCGATCTGCGTGCCCAGTTCCATCAGGTAGGCGGATTGCTGGCTCTCATCCTTGGAGAGCTGCTCAGCCCTCGCCCCGGCCGCTTCAATTTCCATCTCGAGCTGGGCTATGCGCTGGTTCAGTTCGGTGATGGTCGTCGGCTGCTGGGAGCGTGCCGCGGGTGGAGCTACGAACAGCAATATCCCTACAACAAGGGCCGCAATCCCCCCAGATACTACAAGCAGACGGGCCGAACTCCGGCCCGAGGCTGACAACATCTCAAGCAGTCGCGTCACCCAAGTGTCCCGAGTCAGAAGTCCGTTGAAGAACTGAGGGCTCCGCTGCGCCGCTCCGGTCAGGCGCGTCGACGAGGCATAGCGGTGGCTATGGCGAGGAGGCGCAACGCCACCGGTGCGGATGCAGCGGAGGATGAATTCCAACAGATTTCTGACTCGGGACACTAGACCTCCAAGAACTGCTTAATGCCTACCTGGCTGCCGATTCCTCCCAGGACCGCCCCCATGGCTAACACCGCACCACTCACCGAAAGGGGCAGGAATACTATACCGCCGAGTCCAGGTGAGACGTAGCCATAGAGAGAGTAGAGGATCACCAGGGCCAGGGCGGCGCCGATCAGCCCCTGAAAGGTGCCCTCTATGAAGAAGGGGAGCTTCACGAAAGCGTCGGTGGCGCCCACCAGTTTCATGATCTCTACCGCGTCGCGGCGCGCCCACACGGTGAGTTTGACCGTGTTGCTGATAACAAACATACTGGCCAGGCTCACTACCAGTCCGATCAGAATGCTGACCGCTGAAAGTGCCAGGACCAGGCGGTCAAAGCGCTTAACCCAGCCCTGACCATACACCACATCATTGATTCCCTCCATAGAGGTGACCGCTTCGGCTACAGCCGCCGCACCCTCGGCCGTGCGCCGGTCTTCTGTTAGAACAATCAGCAGTGAGGCCGGTAGTGGGTTCCCTTCTATCAACGAGAGGAGCGTATCCCCGAAGTCGGCAACGAATCGTGCCCGGGCCTGCTCTTTCGAAATATACCTCACCTCCTCTACCCCCGGCACGGTAGCCACTTCCGCACGGAGCAGGGAGAGGGCCCCACCGCTTATCCCCTCCTCCAGATACGCTTCCACATCCACCTTGGCGCGCAGCTCCTGTACCGCTCCCTGTACGTTGTAGGTGACCAGAAGGAAGAGCCCGAACACCATGATAGAGAGGCCGATGGTCCCCACCGATACCGTAGTCATGAGAGGAACCCTCCGGATGGAGCGGAACGCCTCTGTCACGCCATAACCTAGCTTCACAGGCTCTCCTCCACTCCCTGCTCTACGAGTCTTCCCTCGCTGAGATGGAGTCGCCGGGCGGGCAGCTTCTCGATCAGCGCCACGTTGTGTGTGGCCATCAGCACGGCCGTTCCCTGCAGGTTTACCTGCTGGAACAGCTCCACCATGCCCCTGCCCGAATCCTGGTCCAGGTTTCCGGTAGGTTCGTCGGCCAGGAGCAGGACCGGATCGTTCACCAGTGCACGGGCGAGGGCAACACGCTGCAGCTCCCCACCCGAGAGTTCATCAGGTAAAGCGTTCCGCTTGTGCCCCAGACCAACCCTGGTCAGGGCTCTGGTTACCTTGCTGCGTACATCGCGGCGGTGGGTACCTGTCACGTGTAGGGCAAAGGCAACATTCTCGTGCGCCGTCCGTTCCCTGAGCAGTTTGAAGTCCTGGAAGAGGACGCCCATCCGCCGGCGCAGATAGGGCAC
>JAUVWC010000327.1 GCA_030604325.1 Candidatus Zixiibacteriota bacterium
CGCTGATGTCGTTGGTGAGAAAGCTGATGGCGTTGCTGTAACTCAGGGACAGCTTGCCCGTAAAAGCTCTCAAACTGAAGTCGAGACCGGCCACCAGATTGTCCCGCGGCTTGGGATTGGCGGAGACTGTTCCGGAGGTATCCCCGGCGGCGGCAGTGGTGCGCAGGTCGGTTATCGATCCCATATCATCGCGCACTTTCATGAAGGTAATCCCGAACTGTACTCCTCTTCCTATTCCGAAATAGGGCCGTAGGGCGAACAGGTCCTGGGCGAAGGTACCCCGCCGGAAGACCCTGGTAGGATCGTCCGAGTAGAGCTGCGCTTCCACCGCCCGCCGGCTTTGCCCACTCACAATCTCCAGATTGACTATTCCACCCCTGAGGTCGAGCGACCAGCCTCTGACGCGGCGTCCCCACAGGATTAATTCGTGCAGACGAGGATTGACGTCACCAACCGCCAGCATCAGCCAATTGCTCTGCAGGTTGAAATTGAACCGGTTGATCGGCTGCCGGATGTGGGACTCGTAGCTGTTAAAGTGGGTACGAGCCGAGTATCTCCAGGAACCTCCCAGGCGGCCGCGGGCATTGGCCCAGGCCTTCCCTGTGAAGGGCGCTGCCCGCTGCAGATCGGCCCCCTTCCCCCACACGTTGTTCATCGACCCTTCCAGTACTACGTTCCCCTGCAACATAGCCCACGAGGGGAGCCCTTTTCTCTCTTCCGGCACGGCGAGTGCCTCGACGGAAACCCCAGGTGGAGGTGCCCCGACGATGAAACTCCAGCTCACCGTAGGCAGTCCCGATCCATCCCTGGCCCTCATGGTGACGACCACATTGTGTACTCCCCTGGACAACACCGTGCGGGGAACCCACACGAGCACGTCACCGTTTATCGTCGCATCCGCGCTAAGGTCGGCCCGGTCTACCACCAGCCGCACCGAGCCTACATCCAGAATACGGTCGGGATCGGCAAACGAGAGTGAGACCAGGGTGGTTGTCTGAGGTACGATTTCACCCGGCTCGGGGGAGAGAATGAGGGTATTGAATGCTTCCTGCTGCCCGGCCGCCTTCGGTGCGGCGCTGACCACCAGCAACAACACCAGGCTCCACAGGGGGAGCCGAGTAGCGAATCTCATTGGATACCTGCGCATGGCGCTCCTCCTTCCTGTGGTTAGTTCTGCCCTGGCGGCAGGTACTGCTGTGCCTGCGCTCTCGGCAGCCGGATGATCATCGTCTTTTGATTGCCATTCTCATCGATGAACTGGATGGCGATCTCCACCATGTCTTCTACCTCCGCCACACCGGCTTCCTCCTCACTGGCCAGGTCGGTAAACGAGGCCACCTCTTCCGGCGTGGTGGCTTCCACTGTCGGCGCCTCAGAAGGCTGCACGGCCGTGCCGGTATATCCGGCGGGTATCTCAACAGCGCCGACATCGTTGAAGAAGTCTAAGACGCCGTCGATGGTGATTATCGTAGTCCTTCCATCCTCCTCGACCCGCACATAGAACTCGGTCCCCTTTACCGCTGCCACGGCGGTAGGGGTCTCGATGCGGAATTCGGCGTTCTCCCGTTTACGAACGCTCACCCACAGCTCCCCAAACTCTATCTGAAGGGTCTTCCGGAGAGCGTTCCGTTCCCCTTCGGCACGGATCATCAGTTCCGTACTGGGATTCATTCGCATCAGGGAACCATCGTCGGTGAACTTAATCGCGGCCCGGGTATTGCGGGAGGTAACCAACCGATCTCCATGGTGCAGGAGATCTCCCATGGTTCCCTGCTCCGACTCACCACTGGCTTGTGTCACTACCATCTGCTTGTCGAGCAGAAGCCGGAATACGAGGGCCACATTCTGCTGCTGGGCTACCACCTCTACCGGAAGGGATCCAGCGAGCAGCAGACCCAGCATGGTGCTTATGAGTACGCGTCGCATGGGAACCCTCCTATCGAATGATGATGGTAGCTATCTGAAGCTGCCCGCTGAGCACCTGTTCAAGCAGGTTCCGCAACGAGTTCAGGTCGACAGGCC
>JAUVWC010000190.1 GCA_030604325.1 Candidatus Zixiibacteriota bacterium
TGTGCGTCCACATGATTCCGATCGTGACGGCTCATTCGATGAAGACCCGTCGGAGGACCTCGACGGAGACGGAAACATAACACGGATACGGGTCAGAGATGAAACGGGCCCGATGAAAACTTCCCCCGAAGACCCCCGTCTGATGGTAAGGTGTGAAGAGGATGAGAAGGGTGAATGGAGGGTCTATTCAGAAGGAATAGACAATGACAACGACGGGAGATTCAACGAGGATGGGGTTGGAGGGCTGGACATCAACCGCAACTGGCCCTCCCGGTGGCAGCAGGAATATATACAAGGTGGTGCAGGGCCCTACCCTTTGTCGGAGCCGGAAACCCGGGCGGTAGCCGAGTTCATCTTCTCACACCCGAATATCACCGGTGTCATCAATCACCATATGGCGGGCAACTTCGTCTATCGACCGCCTACGAACCGCAACTTCGATCCGGTCACCGGAGAAGAGACACCGATGGATTCCGAAGATGAAGCGATCTTCGAGTTCTTCGGCAGCAAGTACAGCGAGATCATCAACGATCAACCGGTACGTACTGTCTATGGCAGAAGTGGTCCCCCGCGATACGGGGCCATATGGGGTGTGATGATAGGATGGGCCTACGACCACTGCGGGGTCTTCAGCTGGGTACCCGAGATGGGCTCACTGGCTCCCTTCTGCGACTACGATAACGATGGCAGCGCCTCAGAGATGGAGCGGCTGCGATGGAATGATACAGAGATGGGCGGCAGGATATTTGTGGACTGGAAACCGTTCGATCATCCCCAACTGGGAGAAGTTGAGATAGGGGGATTCGTATCCAAGCTGTACGATCCGAAATATGAGAGCTACACCAATGTGATGTGCAGTCCCGGTCCAATCTTCGAGGATTTTCTGGACAAGCACACGAAGTGGAACCTGTGGCTTGTCTCGATGTCGCCATATGTACGGATAACGGATGTCAATGTGACCCCGGCAGGATCGGGATTCTTTAAGATCGAGGCGAAGATACAGAATCAGGGATTCCTTCCAACAAACCTCACCCAGCAGGCCATACGCAACCGGACTGCCAAAACAGTAAAAGTGTCCATCTCTCTCAGCGGGGCCGATCTAGTGTTTGGAAGTGAGACAACAGATATCGGCCACCTTCCCGGAAACCGATCACTACCCGTAACAGTGGAATGGATTGTCAAGGCTACCGGCAGAAGGACACCAACGGCTGTTATCAGGGCTGTCTCGGAGAAGGGAGGTACAGATACGAAGGAAGTTGTCCTTCGTTAACAGGAGTACCGTTTGCTTGACATTTTGGGGATTATGCGTTACGTTAGTAACGTTACGTTAATAGTGTAACGTTAAAAGCGTAACGGATTTACTATGGAAAACCCGTTCCGATATGGTGGCGTGGTCCGGAGAGCATACTTCGCAGACCGGGAGGAAGAGCTTCGCATATTGGAACGTGAGATGGGTTCTTGCGGCAGAGTGTTCCTGGTATCACCACGACGTTTCGGCAAAACCTGCCTGCTGTTCAACCTGATGGACCGCCTCGACGACCGCGAGTTCGCAACCGCCTACATCGACCTGAGTGCACATCCAGATGTTGCCAGTTTCGCTGGTGCACTGACTCTTCAGACATCACGGGCTCTGGAATCCAACACCGAGAGACTCATAAAACTGATTTCCGGGTTCCAGCGTCTGAGGCCGAAGATAGATGTGGGTCCAGATGGTTCCATTTCGGTTGGTATTGAGGCTTCCGCTGGGGAAAGTGAACCACTGAAGGCACTCCTGGAAGGCCTGAGCCATGCGGAGGATTTAGCTACCAGGAAGAAGCGCAAGCTCATAATCATCATTGATGAATTTTCCGATTTGTCGAAATACAACGGCGTGACGATTGAAAAGGTGCTCAGGTCTGAAATCCAGAGACATGAACATGTCGGATATGTGCTGTCCGGCTCGGAGCAATCGGTCATGCTCTCAATGGTTCAGGAACGCGACCGGCCCCTTTTTAAGCTGGGCCGTCTGATGGCACTCGGTCCGATTCCGAGAAATCAGTATAAGACCTTTATTGCCGGCTGGTTGCAGAAAGGAGGATTCCAGTATCCCTCCGGTGGTATCGAACGGATCCTGACCCTGGGCAATGATGTTCCCCATGATATCCAGCGTTTGTGTCACATAATGTGGGAATTGGCCAGCGTTGATCAGGAAATCACACCAGCGCTTATCGAGTTACTGCCGAAGGAGATTGTGCGCCAGGATTCGCCATTCTACGAAATGCTCTGGCAGACAGCCACGCAAACGCAGAAAGCCTTACTAATAGCAGTTGCGAAAGATCCCGGCCTGAGCCCCCTATCAAAAGAGTTCATGCTGAAACACCGCATGAGTCCGCCCTCTTCTATCAGGGCATCACTGCAATCCCTCGTAAAGAAGGGAATCCTGTACCGGGACATTGAGGGCAGGTATCACTTCTCAGACCAATTAATGTCCTTCTGGATTGTACATAGCCTGCAAGAACGAAATATGTAAAGTTCAAGGGTCATCGACTAAGAGAACGTAGAAGCCCACTGGTGCCGGCTCGCACGGTCAACTATGGTTGAGGAGAGGTGATGGAACGAGAGGTAGTCGTTGTTGGCGCCGGGCCAAGCGGCTCCGCTGCGGCAACAGCACTAGTTCAACAAGGGCACGATGTCCTGCTGCTGGATCAGCAGACGTTTCCCCGCGACAAGGTCTGTGGCGACAGCATTCCCGCCGGTGCCATAGAGCTCCTGTATGCACTGGGCATGGAAGAGAGGATCAGGGAAGCTGACTTCTATTCCGTGGATCGCTTCCTCCTATGTTCGCCGCGAGGCTACGTCGTGGAAGCTGACCTCACTTATGGAAGACGGTTTGGTGCCAGTTCCTACGTGGTGCCTCGATTGCACTTCGACGTGCTGGTACAGCAATATGCCGTCGAATCGGGAGCCGAGTTCCGTCAGGCTCAGGTGACAGAGCCGATAGTAGAGGATGGCCGGGTTGTAGGCGTGCGCGCCCGGTCAAATGGGGCGGTCGAGGACATTCGGGCAAAAGTCGTCATCGGCGCCGATGGCATAACGTCAGTCATCGCCCGGAGGCTGAGACCGGATCGGCTCGAGGACCGTCACCGGGCGGTGGCGCTTCGTTTATACATCGATGACATTGACGAACGGCCCCACCAGTTAGAGTACTATCTGTACAGGCGCATTCTCCCGGGATACGCGTGGATAGTCCCCATTGGCGAAGGTAGAGCCAATCTAGGTCTTGGAATGAGACTTGATAAGTTCCGTGAAACCGATCGCAGCCTTGAAGAGATGCTGGCCATTTTCCTGGACATGCCACCCATCAACAAGCGCTTCAGAAATGGTGGCCGGCTGCACAACATATCCGTGGGGCAGCTCAACCTTGGATCTCAAGATATCCAACGTGCCTTCGATGGCGCTTTGCTGGTTGGGGATGCAGCGGGTCTGATCAATCCCCTGACGGGTGGAGGCATACGCAACGGATTGGTGTCGGCGGTATTGGCTGCCGACATCATACACGAGGCACTCGCCGAGGAGGACGTGTCGCTGACCAGACTGTGGAAGTTCGACCAGCTTTGCAGAGACTCCCTGAGATCCGATATGCGCAGGGCCTATTTTGCTCAGAGGAGCCTGCTGCGCTTTCCCGCCCTGGTTGATATGCTGGTCCGGTGGGGCGGTTCGAATAGTGGCTTGGGCCACATCCTAATCAGAAAGCTCCAGCGCAGGCAGGCCTGAGCAAAGAGAGCGCCGGAATACACGGATTCACGCGGGTTAGTACACCATTCCGCAATTACGCTCGCATTCGAGGGCCGATGCATTCCGGCCGGCGGCGTTGCGCCTCCGTGCCATAGACACCACTATGCCTTGTCGGCGCGCCTTGCCGGACAGACGCCTCGGCCCTCTCGATACGTTACCGTACTTACGGAA
>JAUVWC010000247.1 GCA_030604325.1 Candidatus Zixiibacteriota bacterium
ACTCGCTGGTTGTACAGAAGAATATGTTGATAGGGAGGCTTCCTGCCGATCGCATACTCGATCGGCCTTCCTGGGAAGCATTTCTAGAGCGGCTGGGCTCGGCGGCACAGTTTACCGGCCACGCGCCATTGATGTTTCAGCTACAACTCAGCAGCGAGGCCCCATTCGACCAGATTCGCGAAGCTAGAAACCGCTTGCTGACGGATGAGGAAGCTCGATACGTTACCACGCTAATGTCCGGTACATCCGCAAGAGAGGGCGCAACCTATGGTCAGTAACGTCGGCCTCCGGCAACATTTCAATCGATCGTTGCCCCTGCTCAGCTTTCTCCTGCTGCTAGGTCTGGGAGGTTGCAGCGGGAGCGGGAGGAGGGAGCAAGTGGTAGCCCGTGTTGACAGGCTGGATATAACCATGGCCGATTTCCAGACTTTCTACCGGCCTCTTATCAGAGAGCAGAATACGCTTGATGAGCAGATTCAGATTCTGAACGAAAAACTCGACGACCTGATCGGCTACAAACTGGTTCAGGAGGGGGGCCGGGCCGAGGGGCTTCACCGGACCGACGACTTCAAGCGTCGTATTGAAAGGCACGTTAAGAACATGTTGAATCGGCTGGTAAAACAGCGGGAAATCGTTGAGCAGATAGTAGTCACCAACGCCGAGATCGACAGCCTGCTCAGTCACTCCCATATCGAGCGGCACTTCCAGCACATCTTCACCACCTCAAAGCCCGGTGCTGATGAGGTCGAGAGGCGACTCAAAGAGGGAGAAGAGTGGGGAAGCATTGCGGTAATGTACTCGCGGGATGATCAGGCCGGCATGCACCGGGGCGATCTGGGATGGATGTCATGGGGGAAGGGACCATTCAGTGTCTATCCCGAACTGCAACCCCTCGCCTACCAGATCCCTGTGGGAACATGGCAGGGGCCCGTCCAGGTAGGCAGGGAGTACCATTTTATCAAGGTGCTGGAGGAGCGCCCCCGCCCGCGCGGCACCCCCGAACAGGAGCGGGAGGCCAGCCGTTCCACCCTGTTTGGTATCAAAAAGAATAAGATGGAACAGGAACTGTCGAACCGGATGTGGCGGGAGGGTGGTTATCATCTCGACGAGGACCAATTCCGCTGGCTGCACGAGCAGATAGTAGAGTTGTTCAGCCGCGATCCGGCGAATAATCCTCTTCCCGAGCTCTCGAGAGAAGACAGGACGAGAGTGGTATTTCGTTCCGAGAAACGGCCCTACACCGCGCAGGATCTGCTCGATAAGCTGGAGCTGCAGCAGCCGCGGGAGCGTGACAATCCAATAACACGGGAGGACTGGCGGCACCAGTTCGTGGAATGGGTCATCATCGACGAGGTGGCGGTCTACGCCCGTAAGAAGGGCTACCACAAAGACCCGGCAATACTGGCTGCTCGAACAAGGTTCATCGACAGCCGGCTGTATGCTCTCAAGTATAATAACTTGAGGTCGGCCGCCGTACCGCCCACCGACGAAGAGATCCAGGAATACTACGAGCGGAATCCCTGGTTGTTCGACCTCCCAGAACGGCGTCAGATAACCGAGGTTCTCGTCGAGACCAGACAGCAGGCCGAGGAATTGCTGCGCCGGGCGAAGGAGGGGGAGGATCTGGGGACGCTGGCCTATGAACATACCATCCGGCCCGACTTTGCCGAGATCGGCGGTCGGTTAGTCCCCATACGCAGGGATGAGTTCGGCCCGCTGGGCGAAGCGGCGTTTGAGACGCCCAAGGGAGAGTTCGGCCCGGTCGTAGAAACTCCGCTTGGATTCAGTATCTTCCAGGTAAACTCGATACTGGAACCTCGCGTGATCGAACTGGATAGTGTCCGGGAGAACCTGCGCGAGAATTTCCGCCTGAACATGGAGAAAGAGTCTGTAGCACAGTTCAAAGAAGATGCCCGTAGGCGCGCGAGAATCTGGAAGAATGAAGAACTTATACAGCAGTGGGCGGCTAGGATCGTGGTCGCCCGAGCCGCGGCTCAAGGTGATTCCTTGCTGCAGGGGGGGGAGCCATCCGAGCCCCCCACGGGGCGGTGAATAGCCCCAGACGGCAGCTTGTTCTCCCTTGGCCTCCACGGGCCACCGTTCGGACGATGCTACTGGCCGCTCTTATTCTCTCGGAGGGCTGCACGCAGCAGCCCCAATCCTCGGCGGTAATCGCCCAGGTAGGCAACACCGCCCTCACGGTAGAAGACCTGCGCAGCCTCGTTCCGGATGAAGTTCTCAAAGGGGCAAGCCAGAGCGAGCTGGTGGAATATGTGAACCAGTGGATGCGCACGGAGCTGCTCTTCCAGGCTGCCCAGGCCATGGGGTATGGCAGGGACCCCAGGGTTGAGCACAGAGTCATGGAGGCTCGAAGGGATATATTGGTAGACGTCTTCCTGGAGGACGAACTGGATATCGAGCCTTTAATTTCGGAAGAAGAGATAGCTTCCTTCTATGAGAACAACTTGGCCTCCTTCACGCGGAGTGAGACGGAGGTACAGGCGGCTATCCTCTGGTTTGAGGACGCCGACCATGCCGAACGGGCACGCCGCAGCCTCAACGGCGGGATGAGCTTGGCCGAAGTGGTGGCGGACAGTTCCTGCGGCGTAGTGGCTTCCGATCTAGAATCACAATACCTCTCGCGCCTGGAATTTGGAGAAGGGCTGGGTGATGCGGTCTTCGGAGTCAGGGCCGGCACGGTCAGTCGGCCCATCCACATGGGGGACGCCTATATACTTATTCGGGTAATCGACCGTAAGGAAGCCGGCACCGTCCGCTCTCTTCAGGTAGTCCGGGATGAGATCGTGATGCGCCTCGCCTCCGACCTGTGGGAGATGAAGCTGGACGAAATGCTCGCACGCCTTCTGGAACAAACCGACGTTTCCATCAACGTGGAAGCCGGGCTGGAGGCTCTGGGCAGGGAGCGATTGCCGTGAAGCGTTCAGCCTCCTGGTTGTTAGCTGTTGTTACCGCCGTGGCGCTGCTGCCCTCACCGCTGCCGGCACAGGTGCAACCTCAGGCCGCGAATCAGCGACAGGTCATCGATGGCATTGCGGCCATTGTCGGCGGCGAGATCATTCTGAGAAGCGATGTCGAGCTGCAATATCT
>JAUVWC010000129.1 GCA_030604325.1 Candidatus Zixiibacteriota bacterium
CCAACTCGAGCAGCACCGCAACATTGGGATGGAGCAGTTTAGCCTGCGTGCGTGCCTCCCTAAGGAGGTGAGCCTGGGCGAAAGACATATCAGTGAGAACAGGTTGCAGGAATTTGAGGGCACGAATGATATCTAGACGGGTGTCCCGGGCCTTGTATACCGTTCCCATGGCACCCCGCCCGATCAGCTCGAGGATCTCGAAGTGCTGGACAGTTGTGCCGACCATCTGCAAACCCCCTGCGGCCGGTGTGGGGTGGTAAATGCATTTAATGGTTATATGAATCAATCACTGCGCACTAGATATGAATATCAGTCTAGCGTACTCAATAGATACTTCAAGGCATTTACCTATGGTTGGGATCTGGTTGAGGAAGATGGGGGTGACAGATGGACATATGCCACCCCCATCTTCATAAGGCTGAGAATTACTCTCCCGCTCCTGCTTTAACGAATGAAACGGAGGGCTATCGTCTACTCAGGAGGAGTTACTGTTCCCCCTCCTCCTCCGCTCGGCCAGAGGAAGAACATAATCGCCATCAGGAAGAAGGTGATGGCTCCGTTCAGTGCACCGCCGGCTGTGATGCCGAATACCAGGGACTGGATGCTCCCGATTGAACAGATCAGCCCATAGAGCACTGCCACAAGACCAGCAGCGGCTGCAATTTTACCCATCAGGTCGTGCTGCATTAGTGACCTCCGCTTTAAGGTGGACCGTGGAAAGTTGCTGCTTCTCGTATCTTCCTCTCGCGAACTGCGGACTCAAATCTTATCGTAACATATCTCAACGACAAACTGGAAGCAGACTTTTGGGCCTGCGGGCAGTGAGCTACGACTACCGTAACCTGGGACGATTACCATGACCATCACTTCCATCGACTCCTTTGGTGCCTGCAGGACCTTTGTCCTGGCTGATGGCTCGGAAGCTTACTTCTACAGCCTCCCTCATCTGGAAAAGACCGGTATCGGTCCCGTCTCCCGCCTACCCGTCTGCCTGCGTATCGTGCTCGAATCGGTGCTGCGCAATGAGGACGGCGAGAATATCAACGAAGAAGACGTACGCAATCTTGCCAACTGGGACGCAGTGAACCCCGCCCAGGTTGAGATCCCCTTCACCGTGACCCGGGTGGTCATGCAGGACTTCACCGGTGTTCCCGCGGTAGTGGATCTTGCTGCCATGAGGGCAGCGATGGAGAGGGCGGGAAAGTCCCCGGAGCTGATCAACCCGCTCATTCCGGTTGACCTGGTGGTCGATCACTCAGTGCAGGTGGATGCCTTCGGAACCCCTGACGCATTGAGTATCAATACAGGCAAGGAGTTCGAGCGTAACCGGGAACGATATCAACTCCTCAAGTGGGCCAAGCAGGCCTTCAACAACTTCGAGGTGGTACCCCCGGCGATCGGCATCGTCCATCAGGTGAACCTGGAGTACCTGGCCAAGGGTGTATTCTCCACCAAGCGGGGGGAAGATGCTCTCTACTATCCGGATACTCTGGTCGGTACAGATTCCCACACTACGATGATAAACGGCATCGGGGTGGTCGGATGGGGGGTAGGCGGCATCGAAGCGGAAGCCGCGCTGCTGGGGCAGCCGATCATATTCCTGACTCCTCAGATTGTGGGAGTGCGCATGTCCGGGGAGTTGAGGGAAGGGGTCACCGCCACCGACCTTGTCCTCACGGTTACCGAGCTGATGCGCAAGACCGGTGTGGTGGGTAAGTTCCTGGAATTCTACGGTGACGGCGTAGAGGCTCTCGCCCTGCCGGACAGGGCGACTGTTGCCAACATGAGCCCCGAGATGGGCTCAACGATGGCCTTCTTCCCTGTGGATGAAGAAACCCTGAAGTACTACCGTCTGACCGGACGCAGCGAGGAGCAGATCGATGCCGTCCGCTCCTACTTCACCGCCCAGGGGATGTTCGGCATTCCCAAGAAGGGGGAGGTTGACTACAGCGAGTTGATCGAGGTCGATCTCCGGACCATCGAACCCGGCATCGCGGGGCCGCGCCTCCCCCAGGAGCACCTCTCGCTGGCAGACCTGAAGGACTCTTTCCAGCACCGTTTGACAATGGCCATAGAAGACGGCGGTTTCCGGGACGTATGTGCCGATATCCCCGAAACTCCGGAGGAAGGTGAAGCGGCTCTGAAGGACGGCGATGTAGTGGTGGCGGCGATCACTTCATGTACCAACACATCCAACCCGGTGGTCATGCTGGGAGCGGGGCTACTTGCCAAGAAGGCCGTGGAGAAAGGTCTGGAAGTGCCCGATTACGTTAAGACCAGCCTTGCACCGGGAAGCCGGGTGGTAACCGACTACCTCGATAAGGCCGGGCTGTTGCCCTATCTGGAAAAGTTGGGATTCCACGTTGTGGGCTATGGGTGCACAACCTGTATCGGCAACAGCGGTCCCCTTCCGGAAGAAGTGAGGAGAGCGATTGTTGAGAGGAATCTGATCTGCGCCAGCGTATTGAGCGGGAACCGGAACTTTGAGGCCCGTATCCACCCCGACGTGAAGGCCAGCTTCCTGGCTTCTCCGCCTCTCGTCGTGGCCTTCGCCCTGGCCGGTACGGTCCTCATGGACACCACGACCGAGCCGATCGGCACGGGAAGTGAAGGAGAGCCGGTCTATCTGAAAGACATCTGGCCCACCACAGCGGAGATCGTGGAGATGGTTGAGGCGAGTATTGGTCCTGAGGCCTTCAGGGAGAAATACGGGGACATCGAGGCCCAGGCGGTGGAGTGGAATGAGCTGGAAGCGCCTACGGGAACAATCTATGAGTGGGATCCGGATAGCGCCTACATAAGGGAACCGCCTTACTTCGTGGGTGACTTCGATCCCTACAACCCGCCGGATGTCACCGATATAGAGAGCGCCCGTGCGCTGCTGATCCTCGGGGACAATATCACTACCGATCATATCTCTCCCGCCGGCAGCTTCACTCCTGATACTCCGGCCGGCAGTCATCTGATAGAGAAGGGGGTGGAGTCGAAGGACTTCAACTCGTATGGCTCCCGCCGGGGCAACCACGAGGTGATGATCAGGGGGACCTTCGCCAACAAGAGGGTCAGGAATCTGATGGTGCTCGGCACCGAAGGGGGCTATACCAAGCACCAGCCGGATGGGACGGAGATGACGGTCTACGAGGCAGCAGTGAGGTATGAGGATGAAGGTGTGCCGTTGATCGTACTGGCCGGTGTGAACTACGGAAGCGGCTCCAGCCGCGACTGGGCCGCCAAGGGGACGAAGCTGCTCGGCGTCAGGGCGGTGGCAGCCAGGTCGTTCGAACGGATCCACCGCAGCAACCTGGTGGGTATGGGGGTGCTCCCGCTGCAATTCAGGCAGGGAGAATCGTTGGAGAGCCTGGGGCTGGACGGAACCGAGATTTTTTACCTCAGGCATCTGGAGGAAAACCTGAAGCCGGCCGGTGAGGTGACACTGGAGTGGACCAAGCCCGACGGCCAGAGCGGATCGACCGCACTGGATATCAGAATCGATACACCGATCGAGGTCGAAATATACCGCCACGGTGGTATCCTCGACATGGTCCTGCGCAGGCTGATAGAGGAGGCATGATCGAGAGGTGATTTCCGGTTACCGGCGCAGAGAGAGCGTTCCCGTCGATATCGGCGGTGTCGTTGTGGGGGGGGATGAGCCCATCGTCGTCCAGTCGATGACGAATACACCGACGGCTGATGTCGAGGCGACGGTGGAACAGATCTGCATGCTCGCCATGGCGGGCAGCGAGCTGGTGCGTGTGGCCGTGAACACGGAAGAGGCGGCCGCGGCGGTAGCGGCGATCGTGGAAGGGGTGCGTGACAGGGGCTTTTCAACACCTATCATCGGGGACTTCCACTACAACGGGCACCTGCTCCTGGAGCAATTCCCCGCATGTGCCGAAGCGCTGGGAAAATTCAGGATCAACCCCGGTAATGTGGGGATCGGTGAACACAGGGATGAGAACTTCGCCGCCGTCGTCCGCAAGGCGATCGAGTTTGGCAAACCGGTGCGTATAGGAGCGAATTGGGGGTCGATCGACCAGACGTTGCTTTCCCGGCTTATGGAAGAGAATGCCGCCGCTCCCGAGCCTGCTGATTCGTCGACCGTCATCCGCGAGGCGCTGGTGCAGAGTGTACTCCGTTCGGCGGAGCTGGCGGAAGAGACGGGGCTGGGCCACGACCGAATCGTGGTCTCCTGTAAGGTCTCGAGCGTGCAGGAGCTGATCGCCGCCAACCGGCAGCTGGCTGCACGGTGTGACTATCCGATCCATGTTGGCCTGACGGAGGCGGGCATGGGAGAGAAGGGTGTCGTCGGGTCGACAGCCGGCATGGCGGTGCTGCTGCAGGAGGGAATCGGCGACACGATCCGGGTCAGCCTGACTCCCGAGCCGGGAGGGGAACGGGCACAAGAAGTGCGCATCGCCCAGCAGATCCTGCAGAGTATGGGGCTGCGCTTCTTCACACCGCAGGTGACCGCCTGCCCGGGGTGCGGCCGGACGGAGAGCACTTTCTTCCAGGAGATGGCCGCCGAGGTGGAGCACTACATTCGCGAACGGATGGCTGACTGGCATGAACGCTATCCGGGCGTGGAGAATCTGGAGGTGGCCGTGATGGGCTGCGTGGTGAACGGGCCCGGTGAGAGCAGGCATGCCGATATAGGAATCAGTCTGCCGGGTGCCTCCGAAGAACCGAAGGCCCCGGTGTATATAGAGAGCGAACTTTTCACCACCCTCGAGGGAGAACGGATCGTGGAGGATTTCCTGCAGGTCCTCGACGACTACGTGGAAAGAAAATACGGCGCGTAACCGAGACCCAGGTTATTGATGAAAGAGTCGTCTCTGATCACCGCCCCGTTCTGGCGGTGCTGGAAGTGAGGGAACGCCCATGAACGTTATGGAAGCCATCAGGGAAAGAAAAAGCATCCGTTCCTACGAGAGCAGGCCGGTGGAGGAGGAGAAGCTGCAGGTAGTAC
>JAUVWC010000268.1 GCA_030604325.1 Candidatus Zixiibacteriota bacterium
CAGACATCCCGCATCCCCCTTCCCGATACGCGCCTTGTCCGCGAAGAGCTCCGGCGGCGGGCGCTGGAGGCCGGGTTCATCCCACCCGGTGCCTCGACGCCGCGCACGGACCGGCTTACCTCCCTCCAAGCTGCCTCGCGAAAGGCGAACTGGCTGAACCTCCTCGAGGATTTGTGGCGCATTCCTGACGAAGGGACATCCGCACGGGTTCGGGCCGAGGCGGGTCTTCAGTACTCGCCACCAGTGCTGAGCAACGGCTACAGGGAACTGCGGGTCACAGAGGAGCTCTCCTTCCTCACTGTTCGAGGAGTGGCCGGAGGGGAGGCCTGGGAGCTTCTCATGGAGGCGGACCTGCGCGAGAGGTGGTACGTCGAAGGGCGGGACTGGTGGAACCTGCCCCGAACCTTAAATGTGATAGATCGACAATTCTTACGACGGGCTTCGCTTGGTGTGACCGTAGGGCCTTTTCTAGTGGAGCTGGGACGACTGGGGCGAAACTGGAGTGTAGGGCGAACCGGGGGACTTATGCTCGGTGGCGAGGTCCGCTTCTTCGATGGAATTGCTGCCGAAGCCGGTGGTGATACTTGGGCCTTTGAGCTGTTATATGCGCCCCTGGAGCCCGGACTTACCGCCTCTGAGCGGGCCGTGATTGCCGACCTGGGCAGGGAGGCGTATGATGAGGACGAAACATCGGTCTATATGCACCGGCTCACATGGCGGCCCCGCCC
This sequence comes from Candidatus Zixiibacteriota bacterium, assembly GCA_030604325.1. GTDB lineage: Bacteria > Blakebacterota > Blakebacteria > Blakebacterales > Blakebacteraceae > JAGLTZ01. Next base: position 729 of record JAUVWC010000268.1, read on the forward strand.
CAACCTGCGTCTCGGCCTGACTGAAGGAGCTGTATTCTACGGTCGCCGACCTTCCATTGCGGATCTGGGGCCGGTGCTCATCCAGCACGACCGTTACCGGCACTATGACAACCTCATGTGGAGCTTTGATGGGTCCTGGTATCCCCGGCCGGGTCTGGGACTCTACGCGGAGCTTGCGGTCGATGATCTCCGAGCACCCACCGAGTCTGAAGAGACCTATCCCTCGTCACTCGGTTTCCTCGCCGGTGCGGAGGCCCTCCAAGGTCCGTGGGAGGCCTATTTTGAAGTAGTATGGACGTCCGAGCGCCTCTACCGGTGCCGCCATCCACTGGGGTGCTGGCAGAGCCGGCTTCGATTTGGGACAATGACCGACAGCTACATTCCCGATTACGATCAACCCTTGGGCCACTGGGTGGGGCCCGATGCCCTGGGAATCTTTACGTCCATCACCAGGACGCTCCCGGTGGGGACGTTCGTAACTTCTGGAGATTCGAGAGGAGTTGCCGCAGGAGGAATCACTCCGGCGGCTCGGGCCATGGTTGGTCTGCACTTCAGCTACCGTCTGCATCGGTCTCTGGGTGCCCCGGCAGGCACGTTCCCCCGTCCTGTTGATCTAACGAACCCGGATGATGCTCCACAGAGCATGGCCAACATTACGACAGCGGCTCTTACGCTGCAGTGGCCCCTGTGGCATATTGGGTGGCTGGAAGGAGGCGTGACCGGCGTTCACATGGAGAGTGAGCCTCTAGGGTCCCCCTCTTCCCCTGCTTACTCCGACTGGGGAATAGAGTTCCGGCTTGGACTCAGGCTCTTTCTTCTTTAGCCGCTGAGGAGCAGCCAGCAGGAACCGTTCCTCTATAGTTGATTCTGTAAAGGATGATTCGCCTATGCCGACTGTACCCTTTCTCGACCTTGCCCTGCAGAATGAGCCTCTCCACGAGGAGCTGAAAGCGGCCCTGGAGAGGGTAATTGCCAGCGGGCAGTTCATTCTCGGTCCCGAAGTGGACGCATTTGAGGAAGCGTTCGCCCAGTTCTGCGATGTGCGCCACGCCGTGGCCTTGAATAGCGGCACCTCGGCCCTTCATCTGGGTCTGCTTGTCCTGGGTGTTCAGCCCGGTGACGAAGTAATCACCGTGGCCCATACATTTGCCGCTACGGCGGAAGCCATCCTGTATTGCGGGGCAAGGCCGGTCTATGTGGACATAGATCCCCACACTCTGGTGATGAACGTTGAACAAGTTGAGGCGGCTATCACCGACCGGACCCGCGCCATTCTTCCCGTCCATCTTTACGGCAATCCGGTGGATATGGGCAGGCTGGTTGACATTGCCGGTCGGCACGGCATTCCCGTGTTGGAGGACGCCTGCCAGGCACACGGGGCCCTGCATCGTGGAAAGCGGGTAGGGGGCTGGGGCAGTGCTGCGGCGTTCAGTTTCTACCCCACCAAGAACCTGGGAGCCCTCGGTGAAGGCGGCATTCTAACCACCGATGATGAGGATGTTGCACAAACGGCCCGTATGTTGCGCAATCATGGTGAGGCCGAGCGTTACCAGCACAGCCGGTTGGGATTCAACTATCGTATGACAGCCTTCCAGGGGGCGGTCCTGCGCACAAAACTGCCCTACCTGGAGAGCTGGAACAATCAGCGCCGGCATCTGGCTGATCGATACCGGGAGGGATTAGAGGGATCGAGTGTCAACACTACCCAGGAGACTCCCCAGAGCCAGGCTGTCTACCATCTGTTTGTCGTCATGGTGGACGACCGGCAGAGTGTGCAGAAAGGGTTAAACGAGGTCGGAATCGAAACAGCTGTGTACTACCCTACTCCGCTGGACCAGCAGCCCGGGCTGACGTCTCATATTACCGTTGATAGCGTTACCGCCGATAATAGTGTTGCTGCCGATAATAGTGTTGCTGCCGACTTACCCGTCACCAGGGCAGTTTCCCCTCGAATAATCAGCCTGCCCCTCTACCCGGGAATGAGCGAGGAGACCGTGGATGCTGTGATAGAGCATCTGAGGGGGCTTGTTGAGAAAGTAAGGCTCAAACACTGATAGGATACTGATCCTCCGCATGGACGCTATCCCCAGGAGCGTCCGATCACCAATAGAACCGAATTAGTAGGTGGCTTTCGCCCCTACTTGCTTATCTGCCAGATTAGCAGCAGTACCGTCGTAAAGCTGGTGAGCAGTGCCGTGGTGTCCCGG
>JAUVWC010000206.1 GCA_030604325.1 Candidatus Zixiibacteriota bacterium
GCATGGGCTGGAGATGGAGGAGATGCAGCGGTCCATGCTCGAGGCTCAACTGGACATGGAGCACTACCTCCACCTGCTTCCGGATCAGATCCCCCCGCCGCCTGTGCCACCGGTGCCGCCCGACATAGAGTTCTATCTTTCCGATATCGAATTCATGTTCCCACAGCTCCCTGATATCGAATTCGACCGTTTTTCTGACTTCAACTTCGACTTCGATTTCGAGTTCGACCTTTCGGATTTCGAAGTCGATTTTTCCGATTTCGAATTCGACCTCTCGGATTTCAGCTTGGGCCGCAGCAGCCGGCTGGAGCTGCTGGAGATGACCTACCAGCAGCCGCAGGATCCGGGCCTTGCACACTTCAACGAGGCAAAGAACCTCCTCTTCGATCAAAAGTACCAGGAGGCACGGGAGAAATTCCTCGAGCTGGCGAGGGCGTATGCCAGGTCGGTCTATGTCGATGACGCCGAATTCTGGGCCAGTTACGCACTGGAGCAGATGAGGGGCCAGACCGAAGCGGCATTTAAAGCCTACCAGGAGTTCGCCGCCAGGTATGCCGAGAGTCCCTTCCTGGAGCACGCCCGGGCGAGTATGGTCCGGCTGGCCGGCCTTCTCTACAAACAGGGTATGGAGGAGTATAGGAGGTATATCGATGAGGCACAGCAGGACCCTGAGGACGAGATCCGACTCTACGCACTGCAGGCCCTGGTACGCATGGAGGATGTGGATGCGGTTTCCGCTATCGAAGCTGTCCTGGCCGACGGCTCCGCCTCCTCTCGTTTGAAGCGGGAGGCGGTCGATCTTCTGCGGCGCGAGGAGGATCCGCGCGCGGTACAGGTCCTGGAGGGAACGGCCCGCGAACATGCTGACCCTGAGGTCCGCCGGCGCGCCATCAGTGCCCTGGGTAGCAAACAGGACAAAGCCGGCTACGATGCACTCGTCCGCCTCTACGGCAACGAGAGGAGTGTCAACGCGCGCCGTTACATCGCCGACGCTGTAGGTTCCATGCGCCGGACCGATCATGCCGCCGAAGCGGCCGCCTTCCTGGCGCGGGTGGTGGAGAATGATGCCAATGAGGACGTGCGCGAGCAGGCTCTGTCGGAGCTCGTCGGATTCGAGAGCGGGGTGGCCCTGCCGCACCTGACGAATCTGCTCGACAGGATCTCTGATCCGGATGTCCGCCGGATGGTCCTTTCGGCGATTTCTCGCAGCGAGGACCCGACACGGGTCGACATCCTCCTGCGGGAGGTCCGTACGGGGACTGACGAACAGACGCGGCGTTACGCGGTTTCCTACCTGGGCAGGGTCTCGGGTCCGGAAGCGCTCGATGCCCTCATCTCCATCGCCGGCTCCGACCTGACGGAGGTGGTGCGAGTAACAGCGGTTGACGAGATCGGCGATTTCGAGGGCAGCAAGGCGATGAACGCACTCGTCGCCATCGCCCGCAGCGACGCACCGGTCGCTGTTCTGAAGGAAGCAGTAGACGAACTGGGTAACCGGCAGACTCCCGAATCGTTTGCCACGCTGCGCGACATCGCCGTCGGTGCGGGCGATAGAGAGCTGCGGGGGGACGCTCTCTCCGAGCTGCGCGGCTGGGGCAGCGAGGCCGTGCCGGTACTGGAGCAGATCGCCATGAACGACCCGGAGACTAGCCTGCGACGAAGCGCGGTCTCCGCCCTGGGTCGGCTCGAAGAGGGAGCCGGCTGGGATGCCCTGGTACGGATCTACAACAGTGACGCCGAGGCGAGGATCCGCACCCAGGTGCTTGATTATCTATGGAGGATCAACGAGGAACGCAGCCTGGACACAGTGATCGGTGCGGCCAAGTCAGACCGCGATTCCAGCGTGCGCCGGCATGCAGTTCAGCTGCTGGGCAGGAGTGAGAGCGCCAAGGCCAAACAGGCGTTGAGAGAGATCCTCAACATCCCCCCGCAGGGGGAGAAGTAGGATGCCGGCCCTCACGTCATGGTGTCCGGGCTGGTTGAGAAATACCGGACCGGTCGCCCTTGTTGCCCTGAGTGCGTGTACGGCGACACCGGCCCGGGCTCAGGTAAACGACCTCTCCGGTAGCGGCGGGCAGATCGGTTCCCGTATCGAGGCAGCACTGCAGCAGGCAGGGCGTGCCGAAAGCGGGAGCAGCTTCTATATCGTTACGGGCTTCGAAGGCCTCGTGCCTTCAGATGCGGAAGCCGGTGAAAGCGGCAATCTGGTTATCAACCGTTACGGTGGCTGGATGATGAGCGGATTCAGCGGGCTCGCCCCCGTCCGCAATCCCTGGGATCAGCTCGGCAGCGGGGAGAGAGTGCTGGACCTGGCCACGATGACGATGACCGAGCCGGGACCCGAGCCCACACTGGAAGCCCGCCCCCTTCTCGGTTTCATCATCGGCCGGGTTACCGGACGGAATCAGGCGAGGATAGAGGATGTGAGCCTGCGTCTGCCGGCAGGTGTGATCAGACTGCGTGAGCGTCCCCTCTACTGGCTGGGGCAGGCTTCGAGTTCCGAGATCATCGGCTGGATTCGTGAAAAAATGGGCTCCCTCGATGTAGTGCGGGACCGGGCCATTCGGCGCGACCTGGTGGGTCTGCTGAGTGTCCAGCCGCAGGGTGGAGATGTCGTGGGACTGATGGAAACCCTGGCCACAGGCGACGAGGATGAGGGTGTCAGGCACCGGGCGATCACCTACCTGGGGCGCCGCCCCGAAGATACGACCCGCCGGTTGACGTCCATCCTCGACCGTGCCGAGGACCCGCAGGACCGGGCCCAGGCACTGGAGGCGCTCGCCGACCGTCTTGGACCGGCCAGCAAGGACCGCCTGATCGAGGCGGCCCGCAGCGAGAGAGAAGCCGAACAGGTCCGGCATATGGCCGTAGGTTATTTGAGCCGGGTTGAGGGACGTGATGTGGATACGGTGCTGGAGCGGCTTCTCTCCGATCCCGATGCCGATTTTCGCCGCCGCGTGGTGGCGAGCTGGGAGCGCCGCGATCCGGAGAGGGCGGTTCCTCTGCTCGAGCAGGTAGCTATCAGCGATGAGGAGCGCCAGGTGCGGGAGACGGCCGTGGGAAGTCTGGGCGATATCGACAGCCCGCAGGCGGCCGCCGCCCTGGAACGGATCTTCAATTCCTCCGATGAGGAGCGCGTGCGCAGGGTGGCCATGAACGAGTGGCTGCAGACCGTTGACACCAATGGCGAGAAGGTGGCCTGGTTGGCCCAGGTTGCCCGCAGCGATCCCTCGTTCGAGATCCGCAAGGAGGCCGTGCGGCAGCTAGGCCGTACGAACGACCCCGAAGCCCGCAAGGTGCTCGAAGAGTTGCTAAGAATCGGCCGTCCGTAGCATCGAACATCCCCCGCGGCCGATTATTGCGCCCCCGGTGCTCTGTACACGGGGGCGCACTTTATTAGTGCCCTACTTTACATTACAGAGCACCCCGGCGGCGTTCTATATTGGCAGCCGGAGCGTTTCTCTGACAGGCTCCTAGTGTCCCGAATTCCGACGGATTTCTGAGCGGTGTACTAGTTATATGCTTCAGCCTGGAC
>JAUVWC010000060.1 GCA_030604325.1 Candidatus Zixiibacteriota bacterium
CGAGGGTGTTGCGCAGCCGGTACGAGGCCGGCAGGATCACGGCTGCCATCGAAGCGATGGGTGAGACATTCCGCAGCAATTTCCCCTACCTGTGGGAAGAGATCAACGGCATCTGCGCCAGCGCTGACATCCCGCGGGAGAACTTCCTGGGGCTCCTGTTCCGGCCGGGTATCATGCTCTTTGGTGAAGACAACGGTTGTACGACCATCATTTTTCCGGACAGCGATATAGGGCCCCTGCTGGGCAAAACGCATGACGCCACCACTCCCGACGCTGGCCTTGCCGTCGTCAGGGTGATCCGTCCGGAAGGAGTCTACGCAGTACTCAGCATAGGCCAGTTGGACGGGATTTCCATCATGACCGGTTTGAATGAGAAGGGCTTGGCAGTAGGTGAGTCTTCGATCCATTTCCGCACCGTCAACCGGTCCGGCACGGTCCGGAACCTGTTGCCGAGGCCGTTGCTGCATCAGTGTGCAACCGTCAAAGAGGCGGTAGAGTTTCTGGCCGATCATCCGCTGCTGCGGATGGGATTCCAGTTCACGCTGGTGGATGCCGCGGGGGACTCGGCCATCGTGGAACGCTCCCCGACGGAGCAGAACGTGCGTTGGGGTCAGGGAGAAGTGATGTTCTGCACCAACCACACAGCGACGCCCTATATGAGAGCACAGGAATTGAGCCGCGGCGAGCTGGGGGATCGAAACAGCGATACCAGGTATGAGAACCTGAAACGGCTGGTGTCCGAACGGGATTTTACTCCCAGTCTGGAAGCCATGAAGGCGCTGCTGAGTTTCCACGACCCGGCCGGCGGTACCTGTCAGCACGGGGACCCGGGATACAAGGGGCCCAAAATTGACTTTTACCCCATGTTCACGCAGCGCGCGTTTATTAACATGGCCGGGAAAGGCAAGCTCCTGGTAGTGAACGGCAATCCCTGCTCATCGGAATTCTTAGAGTTCACCTTGAAATAGTTGGTATCGGAAATGACAATGGATGACAATCGGAAAAGGTATGTTCTGGTCGCGGATGGTGAATCAAGGAGCCTGATCCTCCGCCCTGCAGAGGCGACCGAAGCCGAGACTCTTGCGGCCGAAGAGCTGCAGCGGTATCTGAAGAAGATCACCGGGGTGGAGGTGCCCGTTGTTACCTCCCGGACGGTGGCGGAGTCCTTCCTGCTGCTGGTTGGAGGGGCCAACCGTGAATTCGACCTGAGCATCCCGGACCTCGAGCGGGATGGTTTTCTGCTGCGCACAGGCACCGACCGCCTGCATCTCCTGGGTGCCGACGGGAATGGACTCCTGTTCGCGGTCTACACCTTTCTGGAGAAGTATTGCGGCGTGCGTTGGTTCTGGCCCGGGGAGCTGGGGGAGGTCGTTCCCCATATCAGGACGTTGGAAATCCCAGCCATCGACCGGGTTGAAGCCCCCGATTTCAAGTGGCGGGAGCGCGGTCCCGGAGGCCCATTGTGGGGGCCGCATGATCGCATCACCAAGCAGAGGCTGCTGGGCGTCAGCGAGGAGCACCTTGAGCAGATGCGGCTCTGGGAGAAGCGGAACAAGTGGGGCGGGCTGGATGTCCAGGGTGGGCATGAATGGGGCAACATCGTTCCCCCGGACAGGTATGGCAGCAAGCACCCTGAGTACTATGCACTCGTCGACGGCCGGCGGGACCGGGATTTCGAACACTTCGACGGCAAGCACGGCGCACAGCTGTGCACTACCAATCCTGACCTGATACCCGTCTTCGGCGCTTACTTCAAGAAATACTTTAAGGAGCATCCGGAATGCGACGCCCTGCACGTTACTCCCAACGACGGCGGCGGATTCTGCGAGTGCAAACGGTGCCGGGCCTTGGACACCGGCAAGCGGTTGAAAAGACGGCCCGAAAAGCCGGTGATCACTGATCGCATTTTCACCTTCACCAATGCACTGGCCGAGGAGCTGCAGAAGGTCCATCCGGGCAAGTACCTGGTTAACATGGCCTATTCCTGGTACGTGGACCCGCCGGAGATGATCACTATCAGTGATTTCGTGATCCCACAGTACTGCATGTGGAGCTGCTACCTGCACTGGAATGATGAGAAGCGGGACGAACACTATGCCATCGCTAAGGGCTGGACGGAAGTCGCGCGCAATACGGCCATCTACGAGTACTATATCAACGGGGCGTGGCCCGACCTGCCGCGGATTATCTATCCCAAAATCGCTGAGTCGCTGCGATACCTGCATAATATCGGAATTCGGCTTTATCAGACCCAGGCGGGGGACGGCTTTGCGATCAACGGCCTGAACTACTACATCGCCTCCAAGCTGCTCTGGAACGTGAATGCGGATGTGGACGCCCTGATCGACGATTTCTATGATAAGGCTTTCGGCGCGGCCGGAAAATTGGTCCGGAAGTGCTACGACCGGCTGCAGAGCCACTGGCAGAGTGCGGTAAGGGAGGGCGTCCATCCCTCGTGCTCCTCCTTCGCGATGACGCAGGTGCATGAAGTCTATCCCGCGTCGGTGCTGGAGGAATGCCGCGCGGATCTGGATCGAGCTCGAGGCGAAACCGGTGATCCGCAAGTTCTGGCCCGGATCGAATTTATCGAGAAGGGGCTCAAGTATGCCGAGCTGACGATAGATGCCGTGGAGCTTACCAAGGGGCTAGAGCGTAAGGGAGTGGCCATATCCTCTGTGGACTTCACGGACGAGGAGGAGATGAAGGTCCTCACGGCTGAGGAAATGGAAAAACTAGGCCAGGGGAGCGACCTGAAGAATTTGATCGAACAGGCGCTGCGAGCCTGGGAATCCAGGGACCGGTACGTTGAGAGCCTGAAGGATGATTTCGTAATCTCCTATTTCTGGGTCCGGTATAATGACGAGAACCGGGTATTCAATTCCACGGAGCGACTGCGGGAGCTGCTGAGAAGCTGCGAGTGATGCCGGCCAGAAGACTGACAAGCAGCACCCTGCGGCCCGCCGCCTTGCTGGCTATAGCGATGGTTATGGCCGCCTGTTCCGGAGGTGGTCGGGGGGTAGAGAAAGCGCCGGTGCCCCTTGAAGAGTTGCGGGCGTTGAAGGAATCCCCCATGCTGACGAGAATGGTCACGGCCGGGGAGTTGCCTCCGCTTGAGGAGCGTCTACCGGATGAGCCGTTGGTTATCGAACCCATTGACCAGCCGGGAGTTTTCGGTGGAACGTGGCATTTTGACGTCATAAACCGCAGGGACGTCAACCTGGTATACCACATCACTAATCCCTCCTTCCTACGCTGGGACCGGGATGGCATCCGAACCGTGCCGCACCTGTGCCGGGACTACGGAGTCTCCGACGACGGGCGGGTGTGGACCTTTTACCTGCGGGGAGGCGTGAGGTGGTCTGACGGCCAGCCGTTTTCGATCGAGGACGTGCGCTTCTGGTACGAAGACGATGCCATGAACCGGGATATCAACCCGACTCCCCTCAACGAGCTCCGGATCGGAGATGTATTCGGTGAATTCAGAATGGTTGACGATCACACGTTCCAGGTGGTATTCCCGGATACCAACAAAGGATTCTATCAGAGAATGCCTTCGATTTTGCTCTACTATGCGCCCAGCCACTATCTGAAGCAATTTCATTCCAGTTATACCGACTCAGCAGAGCTGGAGCGGCGGCTCGACCAGGTGGGTGTAAAGAAATGGAGTGAGCTCTACAAGAGAATGAACCGGTGGTATGACGGGTACTTCAATCCCGACATGCCGACCCTGCGGCCGTGGATGCTCTCAAAGGAGCGGAGCTCCCCGAATACCTATGTATTTGTCCGTAATCCCTACTACTGGGCGGTGGACACCGACGGCCGGCAGCTGCCCTATATCGACTCGATAATGGTTCATATCACTTCCAATGAGCAGGTCCTGGCCATGAAGACCATCGCCGGCGATTTCGATTTCCAGTGGCGGAGGCTGGATTTCAAGGACTACCCCCTATTTAAGGAAAACGAGGAACGGCACGGCTATACCCTCCTGGCCTGGCCCCAGGATCGGGGCTCCGACGTCACCCTCTATCTGAACTATACCTGCACCCACCCGGTCGTGGGCCCGCTGCTGCGGGAGCGGAGATTCCGCATCGCCCTCTCGCTGGCCATCAACAGGGAAGAGCTCAACCTGCTGTTCTACAAGTATATTGGTGTTCCACGACAGGCCACCGCGGCCGAAGTGACGCCCTTTTATCGCCCCGAGTTTGCCCGGGCGTACGCCGAGTACGACCCGGAGACAGCCAATCGACTGCTGGATGAACTGGGACTCACCCAGCGGGACAAGAACGGTTTCCGACTCAGCCCGGAGGGCGAGCAGTTCTTTATGTTCATCGAGACCTCGGATCTGAACAAAGCGGACCTGCTGCAGATAGTCTGCGAGTACTGGAAGGCGGTGGGTATTAAAGTCGAGGTCAGGATCGTGGAGGGTTCACTGCTGACCAGCCGGACCCAGTCGTCGGAGATTATGATTCAGGCCCGGCCACTGGGATCGTTCAACCCCCCGTCAGCCAGGACCAGGTCCGACTATGTCGCCCCGCTATTCGGGCTCTGGTACAGCACCCTCGGCCAGCAGGGAGAGGAGCCGACGCCGGAGTTCAAGCGGCTGAACTGGCTCGAGGTGCAGCGACAGAAGAGCGGCGTGGAGGACGAGATAATGTATTACGTGCAGATTTACGAGCTTTATGCCGAGAATATCTGGGCGATCGGGTTGGTAGGGGAGGTGCCGGCCCTACTGGCCAAGAAGAATTACTTCATGAATGTGCCGGAGAAATCCCTGTACTCGTACATCCGGGGGCGCCGCTTGCAGCTGACCCTGCCCGAGCAGTTCTGGATCGATCCTACCCGGAAGAACTGACTGCATGTTTGCCGTTACGAGAGCATATCACTCCCCGGGAATGGAGCCAATCCTGTGAGCACCCCCACCGCTGTCTCCCTGCTGCCCCGACTATGGATGTTCATGCGTCCCCTGAAATGGGTGTTGCTGTTGGCTTGCCTGCTGGCGGCGCTGAAAGCCCTGGGCGGTCTGGGGCTGGTGGCGGTCAGCCGCTGGCTGCTGAACAATTTCGAGGATCTGACCAGGAGGGAGCTGCTCATAATCTACCTGTCGGTCGCCTTTTTCCTGCTGCTCCTGCTGGTCATTACTTATTTCCGGGTCTATCTGCCGGCCTACATCTCCGGCAATGTGATCAAGCGCATGCGGCGAGAGCTTTACCGCCATCTGCAGCGCCTGAGCGCGGACTTCTACACCCGGCATCAAACCGGTGAAGTCGTCTCGCGGCTCACCAACGACATCACCGTGGCCCAGCTGCTATTCAGCGCGGTTATCATCAATCTCATTTTCGATATCATCACTATAACGGCCGCCACCGGGTATCTCGTCCTCACCTTCCCGCTGCTGGTTTATCTGCCGGTGCTGGCCGCCTGCGTGGTGTACGGCGGGCTTATCAGGTCCTTTCTCCCGCAAATGAGGGTCCGGAGCCGCCAGGTGCAGGAAGAGATGGGGAAGATCACCAGCGAGGTCTCGGAAAAGATCGTAGGGATGAAGGTGCTGCAGTCTTTCACGCACGAGGAGATAGCCGGCAGCGTGTTGGAAGAAAGGCTGGAGTCACATTTCTTTGAGACCCTGCGCATGGCGCGGGTGCAGTCATTGTTCGCCGCCGTTGGGCAGCAACTGCCGGAAGCAACCAAGCTGCTGGTCATCGGGTTGGGGATCTACCTGATTTCCCGCTCACAGATTACGATAGGTGATATTACCGGGCTGCTCCTGGTGCTGGGGCACGTGTTCTTCCCGCTGAGGCGTTCGGCTTCGATGGCGACAGAAATCGGGACCAGCATCGGATCGATGGACCGGGTCCTGGAATTCTTCGACACCCAGCCAACCGTAAGGGATTCGGGATCGACCACGATCCTGGAGCGCGTTACAGGCCAGGTCGAGTACCGGAATGTATCTTTCAGCTATGAGCGGAAGGGAGTTGACCGTGTATTGCAGGATATCTCATTCACAGTTGAGCCGGGGTCCCAGGTGGCGTTTGTCGGTCCCTCGGGTGCGGGCAAGAGCACCATCATGGACCTGCTCTCTCGCTTTTACGACCCTATGGAGGGGCGCGTACTGATAGATGGCGTGGACATTCGGAACGTGTCCCTGGACTCACTCAGGCGTAATATCGGGATTGTCATGCAGGAGACCATCCTATTTTCCGGGACGGTCACCGACAACGTCCTCCTCGGGAGGCCGGGCGCTTCGGACGAGGAAATTCTGGAAGCGCTGGAGAGTGCCTTCGCCCTGGAGTTCGTGCAGGGAATGAATAGCGGAATGAACGCCATGATTGCAGAAGGTGGCCGGACGCTCTCCGGCGGGCAGCGGCAACGCATCGCCCTGGCGCGGGTGTTTCTGAAAAATCCCCGGATCATCATCCTCGATGGGGCTACCAGCGCCCTGGACACCGAATCCGAGCAGTACGTACAGCGGGCATTGAAGCGGCTCAAGACGGGACGCACCACCCTGATCATCGCCCACCATTTCGCCACCCTGCGGGACGTGGACTATATCTTCGTGCTCGAGAAGGGGAGAATAGTCGAAGAGGGTACCATAACTGAGTTGATGCAGAACGGGGGACTGTTTCAGAAGTATTATGAAAGTCAGAATGTGCCCTTGTTTACGGAACCTGCCCGGCGAGTGGACGGGGTCCGGTAAGTCAGTACATAATTTCCGAGATTTGAGTATTAAGGCAGACAGGACACTGTGAAAGAGCGGGGAACAGAGCCGGCTGGAGAGCAGGAATCGATGCCACTGTGGCAGGACTTTAAGAAAAAAGATGGGCTGCTGAGCAACCTGGTCTACTCGGCGACTGTTGACCATGAAGGCCGGCTATGGTTCGGCTGCAAGAATCCGAACGGCCTGACCTGTTACGACGGCGCCACCTGGCGGAGGTTCACCTCCGAGACCGGCGGATTCGGCCAGGGGCACGTATGGGACATGGCGGTCGATCGTGAGGGCCGGCTGTGGGTGGCCACGGCGGGAGGGGGCGCCGCGCGGTTTGACGGCCGAACCTGGCGGCGCTATACGATGGAGGACGGCCTGGCGGGCGATCACGTATATGCCGTTGCGGTCAGCAGGGACGGTGAGGTATGGCTGGGCTGCGCCCCGCCCCCGGATGTATATATCCGGCAGGGCGGGGTAAGCCGGTTCGACGGCGCCCGGTTCGAGAGTCTCACTAGCGATTACACGCAGGGCCGATACGTCGGGGGAGGCAATAGCGGACTGAGCGACAACCGGGTTTATTCTATCGTCCTCGACAGGGAAGGCAAAGCCTGGTTCGGCACCAAGGGTGGAGGCCTGTGTCGTTATGACGGCCGTGACTGGGAGGTCTACAATACTTCCAACGGTCTTCCCTCC
>JAUVWC010000010.1 GCA_030604325.1 Candidatus Zixiibacteriota bacterium
CAGCGGACGGCGCGAGCCGGTATCGAGCCGGATGGTGTAGAGGCCGTTGCCGTTCCTGTCGGCGGCGTCCACGGTGTAGGCCAGTATCGCCCCGGGTTTGTTGAAGCTGTACTGCCCCACGCTGCCGATGAGCTCTTCGTACCCTTCACCCAGGTTGCGGAGGATCATGTCGGTCCCGTCGTGTTCGGCATCCTGATTGACCTTGGTCTTTTTGGCCACGAAATGGCTCGAACCCTTGGGAAAACCGGTCGAGGAGGTGTTCTCCCAGCTCCACTTCTCGCCTGTCTCCAGGTTCATAAGTTCGGCCTTGGCCGCCTCGGACCTTCTCTCTTCCCTTGGTGGTCTCACTTGCCTCTCTGGTCCCCCTTGTCTCCCTGGTCTTCCACCCTCATCGGTTGGGGCGACGATGAGGTAGGCTACCCATCTGGAGTCATCGGAGAACTGCGGTCGGCTACCCCGTGGGATCTCATACTCCGTGTCCGTTTCTAGGCTCTTCACGTACAGCGTGTCATCGGCCTGAAAGGTGCTGTATGCGAAGGTGATCCATTTTCCGTCATCGGAGATCGCTGTCGAAGTGATGGACCGCCACCGGGCATAGTCGTCCATCGTCAGCGCTTTCTTTTCACCCTGTTCCTGGGCCGAGAGGCTTGCGGCTGAGATCAGGACGGCTATGAGGACTACGATCGGAGTCAGTCTGTTAAGGCGTCTCATCTTTCACCTCTTCTTCCCGGTTCCTCAGATTCGTTCCTAAATGGGATTCGGCTCATTTCTCCTTCTCGGGCTTATCAATGAACCGTATGCCGCTGATCATCCATTCGGGCGCTGGTTCTCCTTTGAGATGGTGGTCGAGAAACTGGCGGGCGCGCCGCTGGAAATCGATCTGATTCTCGTACTTGCGCAGGCCGTGCCCCGCGCCGGGGTAGGAGAGGAGTATGACCTCCTTGCCGTTGAAGCGGAGGGCATTGTAGAACTCGATCCCCTGCAGCCACTCCACCGAGCCGTCAGCAGTTCCGTGGAGTATCAACAGCGGTGTATTGCAGTCTCTGGCGTTGTGAAGTGCCGACTGCTGGATATAGAGATCGAGATCGTCAAACGGATTGGTCCCGAAACGGCCCTGGCCGTAGATGTCATAGCGGTGCTGGCTTGTGCCCGAGCTCTTCCACAGCTGGTTGAAATCGCTCACCAGGTTGGTCGCTCCGGCGCCATAGACGATCGCCCTGAACATGTCGGAGTGGGTCGCGATATAGGCCGATCCCTGCCCGCTGAAGCTGTGGCCGTGTACGGTGATCCGGTCGGGGTCGGCGTACCCCATCTCGATGACCTTGGTGACCGCAGCCTCCACACATTCCAGCATGTCGCTGTGTGAGGTACGCGTACGGAAGTGCACATCGGGCTGCATTACCAGGTAACCGTTGCTCAGGTAGCCGCCGAAGTTGGGCGAACCGGCATACCGCGGAGTGGGGTAGCGGTGGAGGTTCTGCGAGTTCTTCTCGTAGAAGTTCACCAACATGGGAAGCCGCTGCCCCTCCCGGTAGTCTTCGGGAATGCCCAGCCAGCCCTGCAGCTGCACACCGTCGTTGTTCGTGTAGTCGAACAAAATGCTGTGGCCCCACTTGTATTCAGCCTGCTGGGGATTGGCGTTGGTGATCTTCACCGGATTGGAGAACCGGCCGTCGCTGACGTAGTAGTTGGGAAAGTCCTGGAAAGTCTGAATGGTGTACATATAGCGGTTGGCATTCTTTGCCTTCTGCGGACTGCCGAAGTTCTTGTCTTCATAGACCAGTTCGGTGAGCCTGCGCCGCCTGAGCTGGAAGAAGCCCGCCTTCTTCGTCCACTGCCCGAATGCTGTGAGCAGCATCGGCTCGGAGAGGTCGATGAAGCGCTCCTCCGGGTCGGTCCTTATATAGCGGAAGCGGATCTCGCCCTCGGCGCCCCTGCCGCCGGTTAGGTTGGTGGCCTCACTTCCGTCCAGCGGCTGCAGCCACAGGTCGTAGCGGTGGGTCAGGATGACCGCCTCTCCCCCCTCGACCCAGCCGGTGATGCCATAGGGAGGCTTGGTGCCGGGGTGGTCGTACTGCTCGTTGACGAAGCTTACCGACGCACTCTGTGTCAGGTTTACTTTCTCGCCGGTTTCGATCACGTAGTCCCAGACGTGGCCGTCCTGCCAGTAGAGGAAATGCTTGCTGTCAGGTGAAATTGTGGAGGCTCCCCCACCGCGGCCTCCGCGCATGGCCCCTATGTGACCAGTGAGGAAGAGGGTCCGCTCTCCTGTCTCAATATTCACCCGGTAGTAGTCGGCCTGACTTTCCTTCCAGTCGGAGATGTAGGCACGGTTGTTCTGGCCGACTGCCCACTGGCCGTCACGGGTGATCGAAATGGTCCGCATCTCGTCGTCGGTCAGCTGAAGGAAACTCTTCGTGGTGAGGTTGAATACCGAGCGGTGGGTCCTGTTCCGATCCCGATTGGCACGGATCATCTGTACCGACTGTATCTGCTCATCCTGCCAGTGCCAGATATCGACGTCGGCCACCGGCTCCTCCTTCTCCTTTTCCTTCTCCTCCTCCGCCTCCGCCTCTACCTCTACTTCCTCTTCCTCACCCCTCCCTCTTCTGCCCCTCCTCGGCTTGTCCGACTCCTCTTTCTGTTCCTTGATGCCGAAAAAGACCCTGGTAGCATCTTTATTCCAGGAGAGGGTGCCTTTCTCGCTTACAACCATTCCTTCAGAGAAAGTGGGAGCTTCTGCTGGATCGAACTCATGCCGTGTGAATTCCCCGTCCGCGAGGTCGGTAAAGGCAAGAAGGACATTCTCCTTCTCCTCAAACCCTTCCTTCTCTTTACCCTTCAATACCGCCAGCGCGGTTCCTTCCTCGTCCCAGGTCATCTGCGCGTAGTCGGCTTTACCGTTATCGAGCGGCCGGCGCCGACCGGTCTCCAGGTAGATGATGTAGAGCCCGTTGCCGTCCTTGTCCGCCGTATCGACGGTATAGGCCATAATGGTACCCGGTTTGTTGAAGCTGTAGGTCGCTACACTTCCAAGCAGTTCTTCATACCCTTCTCTCAGGTTGCGCAGTATCAGGTCGGTGCCGTCATGCTCTGCCTGGCGATCCGTCTTGGCTTTCTTTACGGCAAAATGACTGGAGCCCTTGGGGAAGCCGAACGCGGAGCGCGCACCACGTCCAGCCGCGGCTCCCCGCCGTGCAGCGGCGGCGCCAGCGGAAGCTGCGTTCTCCCAGGTTACTTTCTCGCCAGTCTCCAGGTTCATCAGTTCGGCCTTATTAGGAACCGGTTTATTATCCTCCCGCAGCTTTTCAGCTTCCTCGAACGGTAGGGTGACCATGTAGGCAACCCATTTCGAGTCGTCGGAGAACCGCGCGCCCGACCCGCACGGGATCAGATACTCTTTTTGTGTTCTCAGATTCCTGACATAGAGTGAGTCGTCAGCCTCCCGTTTACGGTAGGCGAACGAAATCCAGTTGCCGTCATCGGAGATCGCCGTCGAGGTGATCGATCTCCACCGTCCATATTCATCAATCGGCAGCGCTTTCTTTTCACCAGGATCCTGCGCCAGCAGGCTCGTAGCTGAAATCAGTACGACTATCAGAATTACAAACGGAACGAATCGTTGGGGCCGCTTCATCGTTTCCTCCTGCACACCCTTCTCGGGATGCGTACCAAGTGGGTTAAGGATTCCTGTCGCTGTCCGTGATCGATGACTGACTCGTAGGTACAGCAACGAGCTTTCGCTGATTATTTTACTCGAGGTCCGTGGACTCTGCCAGTGGGTAATGGGTTGCGCCGTGGACGGACGACGAATACGCTGCAAAGCGGCAGGTTGAACCTGTAAACGGAAAAGGGGAAGCGAGCCGCCTGTGGAATCAGCCCCGACAAGAACAGTGTTCTATGCTGTCCTGAATATGGGACTGGGCCACGCCACCCGGAGTCTGCCGCTGATCAGGGAGTTTCTCCGCCGCCGGTGGGATGTTTTCGTCGGCAGTTCGGGGCGGTCGCTGATTTTTCTCAGGCAGGAAGTGCCGGAAGCCAGATTCGTAGAGTTGCCCGACTACGGCATCGAATACTCTGACCGGGGTGTTGGACTCGCCAGACTTATGACACGGGTGCCGGAGCTGCTGAGAATCATCGCCCGGGAAAGACGCATTGTCGAAGAACTCCTGCTCGAAGATGAAATTGATCTGGTGGTCAGCGACCACCGCTACGGCTGCTACTGCGATACCGTCCCCTCCTTTTTCATCTCCCACCAGCTGCAGCTGATCGCACCCCCTCTTCTGAGGCCCGTTGAGTTTGTTGGACGAGGATTCCACCGCTGGTTTCATCGCCGTTACCGGCATGTGATAGTTCCCGACACGGCCAACGGCCGGGAGGGTCTCATCTCGGGCAGGCTCTCCCGTGTCAGAACCGATGAAGGGCGATATCATTTCCCGGGAATTCTTTCCAGCATCTCACGCCGGGCGGATGTAGAGGAGGACATTGACCTGCTGGTTTCCATCTCGGGACCGGAACCGCAGCGCAGTGCGCTGGAGGAAATCGTTCGTCGGCAGATCGCAGATGTGCCGGGCAGAAGAGTGGTGGCCCTGGGACTGCCCGAATCAACACAGGTCGAGAATCCTGAATCCGATCTCGAGATTTACCACCACCTGGATCGCGGCCGGATGGAGGAGCTGTTCAATCGCAGCCGGCTCATCGCCGCCCGCTCCGGCTACAGCACCCTGATGGAGCTGGCCGAGACAGGGAAGAAAGCCCTGTTCATTCCCACGCCGGGGCAGACCGAACAGCTATACCTGGCGCGTCGGTTTCAGAGGATGGGATGGTTCCATGCCGTCAGGCAGCAGGAGTTGGATCTGGCCAGAGATGCCGAGATCGCCGACCGCTATCCCGGTTTCCCGAGGCGTCTGGCGACGGCGGAGACGATCGAGCGTCTTTTTCCTCTGCTGACCGGAGTCCTCCCCGCCTAGCCGGCCGCCACCATCGGGCCGCCCCTACCGAATACCTGTTAGGATCCTTAAAATCCCTGCTTGTTGTTGGTGTATTTGGTAATAAGCAGGTTGCGCAGCTCGCGGTACATCTTCACGATTTCCTCCATGCTCGACCTGGTATAGTCGGTGAGGAACCGTTTCGCCTGCTCCGGGTCCCTTCTGAACAGCTCCAGTGCCTGCTGGTCGATAGTTGACTGTTCCTCGAAGAAGCGGACCTCCAGCGGGTCGCGCGCGCTGCGCAGGTCCTTGATCGCCTCCTGCCACTTCAGGTGGAGCAGGTTGTCCACGAAATCGATCGCCCACCGGGTGGATTCCTCGCTGAAGTTGTCCGGGTCCCACGTTTTGTACAGTGGGGAGATCTCCTGGACGCCGGCATATATCGGCGCGTAGGTGCTGACGTGCTGGTTGTCGAGATAGAACCAGTAGACTCCTCCGATGGGGGCGGGAAGCCAGCTCCTGAGCTGGGCCACCATACCGTATCCGCCGCGGGAGACCTGCCGGCGCCAGGTGATGTCCAGCAGCTCCCTCATATCTTTGGTGGGGAAGGGGGTGGTGAGCGGGCTCTTCTTCATGCCGCCCCTGCCATCGGGTACGAGCCAGTCCACATCGGCCGTCATGTCGTAGATCGTCCCCTCGAACACCGAGCGCTGGAAAGCTATTACATCCTGCACCGACATCTTCTTCTCCGGCTTGACGGAGAAGGGATAGATCGAGAGCGGCTCGATGTACTGGTGGTAGGCGTCGTATCCTCTGTAAGTCGACAGCAATCTCTTGTCGGGCCACTCCTTCAGGTTGGGTGCTACCGTGGTGAAGAAGAGCCAGAACCGGTTCACCGCCCATTCCCGGGGCAGGGGGGAGTAGGCCTCCTGCCAGATGAAGGGCCTGCCGCCGGCGGGATCGTACCAGCCGTGATCGATGGCCACCTGCATGTAGTTATCGGAGGCCATGAAGTTGTCGGCATCTTCGAGGTCGATCTCCTTGATGATGCTCCAGTTGGGGACGATGGCCACGTGGTCGTCCGGAACCCGCTGGGCGGCCCATATCGCACCCAGCTGCCCGCTGCCCGGCTGCCAGTCCATGCCCACACTGAAGACCTCCAGCACCCACGCCTCGTGGGGATCGGCGATGCACAGGGCCTCCGACTCGGGACCGCACGAGGGGAGGAAGCCGTATTCCTCCACCAGGGAGGTTATCAGTTCGATGGCCTCCCTCGCCGTCCTGCACCGCTGCAGGGCGAACAGTTGCGCCTGTTCGATGGTCATGATCTGCCTGCCGCTGCTGCGGTCGACCTTCAATTCGTCTTTCTGGCTCAGTGTGCTCTCCCCGATAGCCAGCTGGTGCTCGTTCATCTGAGGGTAGCCGGTGTGAAAGTAGGCGTAGGTCTTCTCCACCTGGGGGATGTACCCGAGCACCTCTCCGTAATGGTCGAGGGGAGTGCGCACGTCCTGGAGCCCGTAGTAGACCGGCGCCATTGATCCCTTTTCGTAGGTGCGGGCGGGAATCACATGGACACGGCATTCATCGCAGCAGCCGGTGTGGGAGGTGATCACCGACCCATCCACCGAGGCGTCCTTGCCGACGACGATGTCGGTGCATGAATCATGGGCGGTCTCGTAAGAGGAGTCGGAGGCGGTCTCAGAGACGGTCTGCTGCGTCGATGCGGTGATCGTTGACAAGGAGAGGAGGGTGGCAAATACCGCTCCTGCATACAGCGGGGCTTTTTTACCCGATGTTATTCTGCTCGTTGTTTTCATCTCTACCTCACTCCAGTGAGCCGATCTCGGCCTCTACCGCTTCGAGGATCTCGCACGATTCGACCACCTCGGCCATTACTGTATTATCGGGATAGAGCGGCCTGTCTTCCCCCAGGTAGTCGACATACTTCCTGATCACTTTATGTGCCGCCGCCACGCCTGCACCTGTGGTATGGCCACGGATGTCGAGGGCCTGGGCGGCGGCGATGAACTCGATGCCGAGAACACAGCAGGCGTTTTTCAATATCTGCTCATTCTTTATCGCGGTGTTCATGCCCATGCTGACGAAGTCCTCCTGGTCCGCCGCCGCCGGGATCGAAGCACAAGCGGCGGGAGCCGAGAGCATCCGCTGCTCGACGATATGCATGCAGGCGGTGTACTGGCTCAGCATGAGACCGCTGTAGAGCCCGGGATTCTCGGCCAGGAAGGGGGGGAGCCCCACGGAGAGGGCGGGGTTGAGCAGGCGGTTGAGCCTGCGCTCGGAGAGAACAGAGATCATGGTGACGGCGATCCCCACCATATCCATCGGCAGCGAGACGGGCGTTGCCTGGAAGTTCGCGCCGGTCAGCACCAGATCCTCGTCGGCGAAGAAGACGGGATTGTCGCCCACGCCGTTCAGCTCGATCTCGACCTGGCTTCTGGCGAAGGCCACGGCGTCGTGTGCCGCGCCGACTACCTGTGGAGTGCTCCGCATCGAGTAGGCGTCCTGCACCTTCTTTTTTCCACCCAGGAGCAGTTCGCTTCCCTCGATACACTTCATGAGTGCTATTGAGGTTCTGACCGCACCGGGGAAACCCCGTACTTCGTGGAGCCTCGGATCGTAGGGCTTCATGTTGGCGTGCAGGGCCTCCAGAGTCATCGCTGCGGCGATCTCTGCCTGTTGGAGCCAGCGATTGATATCGTAGAGGTGGAGCGCGTTCATGGCGTTGAGGAGATTCGAACCGTTGATGATGGCCAGTCCATCACGGGCATGTAGCGTAACCGGCTCGAGCCCCGCACGACTGAGTGCCTCATCTCCAGGAAGGAGTTCACCCTTGTACCAGGCCTGACCCTCTCCCATGACGACCAGGGCGATCTGTGACATCGGCGCCAGGTCACCGCTGGCACCCACCGAGCCCTTCTGGCATACGTAAGGAGTGACACCCCTGTTGAGCATTTCCACCATCAACCGGGGGATCACGAGTCTGAGGGCCGAATAGCCCATGGCGTGGACGTTGATGCGGGAGAGCATGGCCCCGCGCACATACTCCTCCGGCGCCGGATCACCGATACCCGCAGCGTGGTTGTAGATGAGGTAGCGCTGGAACTGCTTCACTTCCTCATCGGTGAGGATTGTCTCGGAGAACTCGCCGATACCGGTATTGACGCCGTACATGATCTCGCGCGCGTCGATCTTCCTCTCGATCATGGCGCGGCATGTCCGGATCCTCTCCTCAGCCTCGGGATGAAGCTCGACCTTCTCGCCGTGGCGGGCAACCTGGACGACCTTCTCGGTCGTCAGGCCGGTGCCATCAAGAATAAGAGCCATGGTGTCCTCTCTCTACTCCGGTTTCCAGTCGGGGAGGCCGTGGCCGGGCTCCTCCTCCTTGTGCTTTCGCCCAAGGCATGCCCGTTCGACCAGGAAAACGTACCGTTCCTCACCCCGAAAGTCATGATCTTCTCGACACCTGGGTAATGGAAGACGGTCGGGGCCGGCACTGCTGCGTATTCGAAACCCGTCATGTTTTCGGTGACGTATCCTATCACTTGGTATCATTTGATGTGTGTTGGTGTGAGTGAGCTTAAACCGAAAGCGGCCATGCTTGCAGTGAATTATGCCTCTTCCGTGAGAACGGGAAATGGGTGTAGCTTCCTCGGGTGAACCGGGAGCCGGCGGGAAAGGGTACAGATCCTGACAAGCAGGAGAGGATGTCGATTCGATGAGAGGACGGAAAGCAGTGTGGGCTCGGAGTCTCTACAGGTGGGTCAGTACTGTGACCGCAATTGTACTGGTTGCCACGGTCTGCGGCTGCGCCAGGTCGTCCTGGGAGGATGAACTGGCCAGGGAAATACCGCTGCTCGGGCACCGCAACTGGATAGTAGTGGCCGATGCGGCGTATCCGGCACAGAGCAGCGGTGGCATTGAAACCGTCGTGACCGGTACCGGTCAACTGGAGGTTGTCGACGCAGTTCTGGACGCCGTTGACCGCGCTCCTCACATCCGTGCGATCGTGCATCTTGACGCTGAGCTGGGGAGCGTCTCCGAGGATGATGCCCCGGGAATAGGTGAATACCGGCAGGCGCTTCAGGAACTGCTGGCAGGCAGACTGGTCAACAAAGTCCTGCATGAGGAGCTCATCGGACGGCTGGATGAGGCGGCGGAGACGTTCCGGGTGCTGATTCTCAAGACCGACATGACCCTGCCCTACACTTCTGTGTTCCTGCTGCTGGACTGCGGATACTGGAGTGCAGAAGCGGAGCAGCGTCTGCGTGAGGCCATCAAGCCATAGCGGCGCACCCTCCCTTATGGTGACACTAGTTAGCTGACGTAGAAGGTGATGGTATGGCAAGCCTCGGCGATTGTAGAATCGCGACGTACGTCCGCAGTATTCTGGTAAAGGGTCATCTCGATACAGTTCTTGTCGTTGAGCGGTCGAGGTTCGAGCGGTACGAATGTAAAAAGAGAGCAAGGGGATGGCGACGAATACAGAACATCATGATGAGGTTCAAGGATCCCAGGACGCGGTATCGTCACCGGTCGATATAAGCCTCCAGGCAGCCGTAGATACACCGACGGAGCCTTCTTTTGCTGCCCGGTACCAGGAACTGACCACACTCCAGGGCGCACTTGAGGAACTGGTAGCCGAAACCGGCTTTCCGGATGTCCGTAACAAGCTGGCTACGGTCTATATGGTCTCCGGCCGCTTTCAGGATGCTCAGTCTGTTCTCGAGCGCTGTCTGGAGGAGAAGCCTGATTACTTCGATGCATGGGCGAACCTGGCTTTCACCAGCCTGCAATTGGGATTCGTACCCGAGGCCAGGACAATATTGCCCCGGCTACTGAGGATATATGCCAACAACGCCGACCTGCATAATCTCTACGGCCTCTTTCTAGCTGTACAAGGAGACTATTCAGAAGCTATTGAGGAATACAAACGCGCTCTGGCCCTGCGTTCCCCCTTTGATACGGTCCACAATAATCTCGCCCTCGCTTACGAGGCTCTGGGACAGCAGGAGGATGCGCTCCTTCACTTCCGGAAAGCCACGGGCCTGGAGCTGCTCTATAACAAATTAGGTATTGTGGAGGGAGATGAGATCCAGCCGGAGGCGGTAGAACGCCTTAGGGCTCGTGCGGAGGGGAATCCTCTGCGTGCCCTTATCTTCTATGAAATGGCGACATATTGCGGCACGTTGGAGAAAAAGGAAAGAGCGCTGCAGATATTGGGAGAAGCGCTGGTTATCGAGCCTGATTTTGCCCGGTATTACACAGCCCTCGGATCTCTGGAAATGAACTGGGAGGAGCGGCAGGAGGCAGTGGAGCACCTCCAACTGGCACTGGAGGTTGATCCCACGGCCTATATGGCACATATCCATTTAGGGTTTTACTATGGTGAAGAAGAGCAGATGGATCGGGTTCTGGAACACTTCCAGAAAGCTATCGACCTGCGCCCATACTACCCAGACCTGCGTTACAATATGGGGGACGCACTGCTGAGCTTAGGGCGGGTGGAGGAGGCGATCGAATGCTTCCAACGAGCGCTAGCGCTTCATCCATTCTATGAGATGGCACTGTTCAAGCTGGGGTACGCCTATCAGGAAGCCAGTCAGCCTGAGCAGTCTATCGAGACACACGAGCGTTTGAAATCCCTCGCCCCCGATTTCCCCGATATCGACGAATTCCTGCAAAAGGCAGAGAAAGAATCAAAGGCAACTTCCTCCCGGCAGTAGAAGA
>JAUVWC010000281.1 GCA_030604325.1 Candidatus Zixiibacteriota bacterium
AAAGGCCCTTGCTGCAGAAACGGCCTTTTCTTTTACGTCATGATACGGCGGCCCGCTGAAGCGGGCCGCCGCTACGATCATACCATCCCCGAGGCTGTAGCAGCTCGAGGGCCGTAGTCCAACCGGCCCCTAATCCCAGCTCCAGGGATCGGCGGGTCCGGTATAGTTGGCGAAACCGGAGAAACCGGTGATGGGAATTGTTCCGGCAACAGCATTTACTCCGACCCGCACCTCCCCTGTAGAAGCACAGTAGTACCAGTCTCCCGTCGCAGACGATGGGTTGGCCGGCATCGAGGCAACGGGCTGTACTGTCGTGCTTCCACTGATCTTCAACACGGGTACTTTGCGGAGAAATTCGGGTACTATTGCCCCAATACTATCAGGCAGCGCCTGATATTTTGCCGCGTATAGCAGCACAGCGCTCCGAACAGCATCAAGGTTCGCCTGAGACGCGGCAATTTTCGCCTCCGGGGTCAGGTCCTGGTACTTGGGTAGCAGAACGGCGACCAGTACGCCTAGCAGAGCCATGACGATGAGGAGCTCGATGAGCGTGAACCCCTTCTCCTCTTTGCGGTTGAATCTCTTAAACATTTCCTGTTCCTCCTCAGGGATGGGCGATCCATGGTTCGGTTGACCGGAACGGTCTCCCGCGGATCACCCTCCAGAGCGGTAGACCGACATCATGTCAAACATCGGCAACAGGCAGGCCAGAATGAGCATGCTTACCACCAGTCCCACACCGATGATCAACACTGGCTCCAAGATCGTAGTCAAGCGGGTCACTGCGTGCGCCACTTCACTGTCGTAGAAGTCGGCCACCTCGATGGCCATCTCGTCAAGCGCCCCGCTCTCCTCACCCACGGAGAACATCTGTACAACCATGGGCGGTATCTCTTTGCTCTCGGCCAGCGGCTCTGAGAAGGACCGGCCCTGTTTGATCTGGCGCTGCACCTTCTCGATTACACTCCGGATGATGCGGTTGCCGATCACGTTGGTCACCACATCCAGTGTTTCAACCATCGGCACCCCGCGGGAGAGGAGCGAGCCGTAGGTGCGCGAGAAGCGGGCCACGTTGAGCTTGCGAACCAGATCGCCTATCACCGGCATCTGCAGCAGCCCTCTGTGCCAGATCCACTGGCCGCGGTCGGTTCTCACCAGCATCCGTAGCCCGACTGCGAGCAGGATCAGACCAGGCAGCAGCAGGTACCAGTAGTTGGTTATGAAAGCACTGGTCGCCAGGAGCGCTATAGTGAGCCCCGGCAGCTCTACACCCGCATCGGTGAAGATCTCCACGAAGGAGGGGATGATGAAGGTCAGCAGGAACGTTACTATCACCACGGCCACCGTGGCCATAATGGCCGGATAGACCATGGCGTTCTTGATCCGCTGGTTCAGTTCCTTCTGGCTCTCCAGAATCCCGGCAAGGTAGAGCAGGTTCTCGGGCAACCCGCCCCCCACCTCCCCCACACGCACGAGAGAGAGGAAGAGCGGTCCGAAGACCTTGGGGTAGCGCCCGAATGCCTCGCTCAGCTGCTCGCCACCTTGGACCGAACGTTTTACCTCAAGCAGGATCTCCTGGAAGCGTGTATTGTCCGTCTGGGCGATGATTACATCCAGGCCCTCCGTGAGTGGAACGCCGGCCTTGAGCATTGTGCCAAAGAGCGTGGTGAAGGTGGCCAAATCGTCATCCTTGATCGGCTTCTGAAAAAGCCGGTCGAGGAAACTGAAATCTATGTCGACCCGCTTCTTCCGCTTCGGCTCCACGCTGACCACCGAGTAGCCGCGTGAAACCAGCTGGTCGTAAACCACCTTCACGCTGTCTGCCTGCGATTCCCCGGTGACGATGCTTCCGTCGGTCGAGATGACCTTGTATTCGTAGTTCCGGGCCATCTACAGGCAATCCTGGAATATCGCAAAGACCATGCCAATTCCCTTCACCCTGAGAGGTTCATGTATGTAACTTATTGTGTGACAATGAAATACAGCGATTCTAGTGCATATCATCCCTTCTGTTTTATGCCATCTCCTGGCGTTTTTTGTGTTAATTGCCGTTAACATTGCGCGTCGGTGTGTTAACATCCGTTATCACTCCGCGACCGGCGTAACCTGTTCGATATCGTATTCATTGATCTTCTGGTGCAGGTTGACGCGACTGATCTTCAGTAACTGTGCCGCTCTGGTTTTGTTGCCACCGGAAGCCTCCAGCGCTTCCTGGATCAGGGCCCGCTCGTAATGAGCCTTGACGCGTTTCAACGCATCGGTGAGAGACCGCCCCTCCAGCTCTTTCAGGCTCAGCCTGGTGGAGGGGATTGGGCTGGCCATTGTTTCAGGCAGTGACGTCACGGAGACCATATCGCCCCGCTCCAGCACCACCGCCCGCTGTAGCACGTTCTGGAGCTCCCGCACGTTACCCGGCCACGAATAGGCCAGCAGGTGCTCCATCACATTCTCCTGAACTCCGGTAATAGATTTGTTGAACTTCTCGTTGAAACTTTGCAGAAAAGCTTGGACCAATATCGGGATGTCCTCGGGTCGCTGTCTCAGCGGTGGCAGCGGCAGACTGACAACGTTGATCCGGTAATAAAGATCCTCTCGGAATGAGCCCTCCTCAATGGCGGTTTTCAAATCCTGGTTCGTGGCGGCAAGCAGCCTTACATCGACCTTTACGCTGCTGGCCCCCCCCACCCGGTGGAACTCGCCCGTCTCGATAACCCGCAGCAGTTTGGCCTGCACAAGCGTAG
>JAUVWC010000306.1 GCA_030604325.1 Candidatus Zixiibacteriota bacterium
ATAAGAGCCGCCCGCGTTTCAAGTCGACCCTGGCCAGCCGCCACGGCGTCCGGGCGATCCTTCTCATTGATGATCCTGGCGACGGTGCCCTCTCACCCATCGGGAGTGTCTATCACGGTGATGTGGGGACGCAGCAGGTCGCAGTACCGCAGCTCTCGATCAGAAACCGTATCGCCGACGACCTCCTCTACGGGCTGCCCCATACCGCAGCCACACTGCGCAGGAAGATAGCTGATTCCGGCAAACCGTATCCGTTGGCCCTCAACACGCGGGTCACGATGGAGGCCCGGGCCCGCTATGTTGCGGAAGCAATGACCTGGAACGTGGTCGGATTTATCGAGGGGAGCGATCCGACGGTAGCTGATGAATATGTAGTCGTGGGAGCCCACCTGGATCATGTTGGCAACCAGGCGGGAGTCCTGTTCGCCGGAGCACAGGACAACGCCTCGGGGAGCGTTATGGTTATGGCCTTGGCGGAGGCGATGAGCCGGTCCTCGGTAAAACCCCGGCGATCGGTGTGCTTCGTACTGTTCGCCGGCGAGGAGCTCTTCCTGGCCGGCTCCCAGTACTTTGCCACTCATCCACCACGACCCATCTCCCAGGCGGTGGGTATGATCAACCTCGACATGGTGGGAACGGGACCCAGGCTGAGGATGGATGGAGGTGAGACCACCCCCGCCTTCCAGTTGATGGCCGTGGAAGCCGACCACCTGTACGGCAACTTCGGCCTGGCCGAGCAGGACCCCACACCGGCCGTGGCCGGCGCAAGCGATCACTCCGCATTCATCAACGCCGGAGTCCCCACCATCTACTTTCACAGCCGAGGTGCCCCCGGCCGGGCGCATACGCCGGAGGACGTGGCTTCCACTATCGATTACGATGCTTTTGCCCGCACCACCCGCGTGGTGTACCTGACGCTGTTCCAGATGGCGGACCGGCCCTAGTGCCCCGAGTCAGAAATTCGTCGGAATTCGGGCACAACCTTCCACCGGTAGCGGAATAAGAGACGAACAGCCCGGAATCGTGATTACCCGGTGGTGAGGACCACTTTTCCCAGATTCTTCCTGTCCTGGATGTAGTGGTGGGCCTGGGCGGCCTGCTCCAGCGGGAAGGTTCGATCCACCACCGGATCCAGTTCCCCCTGCTCCACCAGCGCGAGCAGGTCCTTCATCTCCCCACGCAGAATATCCTGGCGGTGCCACAGGTGCCCGATATGGACCCCGTACACACCCCGGTTCTTCATCATCATGCGCAGCGGACTGAATTTAGGGGTTCGCATAACCATTAAAAGTGCCCGCAGTATGTGCCGGGCCTTGCCCGGAGCCGCGGAGGATATTCCGTAGGCTATCAGTCGCCCGGTATGAGCGAGCTGCTCGAACCCCTTCTTCAGGGAGCGCCCCCCTAGCGGGTCGAAGATCATCTCTACACCTTCACCGCCGGTGATGCTCTGCACCGCTTTGGTCCAATCCTCGTTGCGGTAGTCGATGGGATAGTCGACCCCCGCCTGGCGCAGGAAGTCGTGCTTGCGGGCCGAGGCGGTTCCCAGGATAACGGCTCCTTTATGGCGAGCGATCTGCACTGCGGCGGTGCCCATGCCACCGCCGGCATTGTGAATCAGCACGCGCTCTCCGCGGTGCAGGTTGCCGAGATAGACAAGGGAGTGCCAGGCGGTGACGTAGGCCACAGGGAAGGCGGCGGCCTTCACCGGATCCAGGTTCGCGGGTCTGGGGAGCACCAGCTCGGCCGAGGTCACAATGCGGTCGGCGTAGCAGCCGAAATTACGCATCCCGATCACCGCATCGCCTTCCTTCAATCCCTCGACTCCGGGCCCCACTGCATCTATCTCCCCGGCGCATTCGTAGCCGGTGACGAAGGGAGGCTTCCCCGCATCCCGATATAAACCCATACGCGCCAGAATATCGGCAAAGTTGATACCACTTGCCTGCACGGCTATACGCACTTCTCCCTCACCCGGATCTGGATCGGGAAGCTCGACAACTTCCAGAACATCCGGAGGACCAAACCTGGGAACGCGTACTACACGCATGACGACCCCCTGTTCGTTACGCTAATGTACCCTGAGACACCTGACACAAATCGGGCTTAACACCTTCTTTCCCATCGCCACGATGAGTCTGTCCCTATAAACTTTGTAGCTTAGCCCGAATTTGTCCCGGGAGGAACGACGATGCACGGTCATTATCGTTATTATCATCTCCAAACTTCGCCTGCGCGCGACGTGCTGATTCTCGTTTCCACCGCCATCCCTGTCGCCCTCCTTCTGCTGGCCGGATGTAGCCGAGATTATAGCCCTAAACGGGAAGAAATAAATGGGATCGAGTACGTCCGCAACAGAACACATCCCTTAGAGGGAGATCCCCTTCCTCAACCAGAGCAGCCCAGTTCACTC
>JAUVWC010000059.1 GCA_030604325.1 Candidatus Zixiibacteriota bacterium
AAGACATCAGGACTGTAGACTGGAGACCACCCGAGGAGCCTATCTCGTTATCCAGATTGCTGGATAGCAAAACGGTGCAAAACGCGCCGGTCCTGCCGACATGGGTCAGCCATCTGGAGGAGCCGCCTGACATTCAGCATTTCGAAAGGGTTCAGGTTGCCGGCAGTGACATGGTCTATGGCCCGGTCCTGCAGCTGTATGAGCAGGAGCAGCAGTTACGCCCTTACTACAAGTTCATCTCTGTTGATGGCGTGCGCTACACTATCGACGGAGAGAAGCGAATGTATGCCAGTGCCGTCCGGGAACTGCCGTCGCTCGGCTTCAGGGGTCCCAAGGAGTGGCTGAGGCATTGGGGAAGTGCCGCCCTCTTGTATACCCACGGATTCGGGCTCGTGATGAGTCCGGTCAACCAGCTGAATGATGAAGGTGGGCCACAGTATGTCCTGCACAGTGTCCCGCCCCAGGCGTCCCATCCGGTTTTTGATGTCGAGCCGCGAATCTATTTCGGTGAGGGCGCAAAAGACGACTATATCCTCACCAATATCCGCTACCTGAAGGAGTTTGACCACGCAACGAACCAGTTCAGAGAGGAGAATGTCTACCCACTGGAGGTAGAGAGCGGTATTCCGGTCAATTCCTTCTTCAAACGGCTGATTCTTGCCTTCGACACGATGGACATAACCGCTTTCCTCTTTTCACGTTTCATCGACTACGACCGGACCCGCGTCCACATATACCGCACGCCGATGCAGAGAATCAGGCGCATTGCGCCATTCCTCTTTCTCGACAGTAACCCGTACGCCTTTATCGCGGATAAGAGAGTCGTATGGATGGTGAACGCCCTGACGACTACGAACAGCTATCCGTACTCTTTCCGCGAAGTGTTTGGTGACAAAGCTGATGAGCGTGCCGTCGAGAAGTTTCCGGAAAGGATCATCAATTACGCGGAGGACTCGGTTAAGATCTGCATCGATGCATATACAGGTGAGGTACACTTCTACAAGATCGCCGATGACCCGATAGTGAACACCTGGGCCAAGATATATCCAGACCTCTTCCAACCGGGTGCTTCCATGCCGGAAGACGTCAGCGCACAGCTGACCTACCCGCTACAGTGGTTTCACATCCAGTTCGATGACATCTACAAGAGGTATCACCAGAAACACCCCATAGAGTTCTACAACGTCGAGGACCTCTGGGACGATGCCGACGAGGTCGTTGGATCCCTCGGTGCCGGACTGACCGAGTTTGGCACCGGCGATCAGATGACCTTTTCGTACGAAGGCTACAACCTGCTGTTGGACCCGGCCGATCTTCCTGAGGGTTCGGACATTGGAGAGCCGGGTGAGCTTCAATTCGCGTTGATAATGCCTTACACGCCCGAGGGTGCCCGGAACCTCCGCTCGCTGGTGATAGCCCTGCAGGATCCGGGTCACTACGGGGAACTGCTAAACCTACGCGTACCACAGGGGGTATTCATTGCAGGTCCGGAACAGGCCGACACAAGTATCGATAATGACGCCCAGGTCAACCAGCAGATCACGCTTTGGGTTAGGCACGGTTCAGAGGTGGTTCGCGGCCACACCCTCCTACTGCCTGTTGGGGGTGACCTGATCTACGTAGAACCCCTGTGGATCGTTTCTCTGCAGAATCGACTGCCTCAGATCAAGCTCTTTTCAGTAGTCTATCGGGGACGAACCACGATGGCGGTAACCCTCGATGAGGCACTCCGGTTGTTTGAAACCTCGGAAGCCGAGGAGCAGAGGGCCAACGAACTGCCATGGTTCCGCGAGCTGCCGCCGCAGGCGAGGCAGACGGCCAAAGGGCCGCCCAGCATCCGTCAGCAGCCACCACCGCCACAGCAGAGGTAATATGACTGAACCTAACTCCGCCACTGAGAACGAGATGCACAACATGGTGGTATCGGATAGACGCGGACCATTAGCGGTATCCGTGGCGTGGGGGTATGCCCTCGCCTTTATCCTGATGCTCTTCATATTGCTGATCCTGTTACCAGAGGCCGAAGGTCCTTCACCCTGGGATACTGTAGCTTTTCAGAGTGGCGCCCTCGAGTTGTTCGCCAATTTCCGCATACTTGACGAGCTGGCCGATCTCAGCATCGTGAAGGTGGCGGATGTGGGTGAGGGGTGGTTCAAGGTAGATCTGGATCTGATCGGGGTGTCCAACCGGAAGTTCGGGTGGGCCCCATTCTCACTTGCGATTCTATTTGTCGTTGTCGCCCTGCTGCTGCGCGGACTGAGACAGCGCTTTCTGGCAGGCCATTTCGGCATCCCTTCTTCGGTAAACAGGCAGGTTTCATCCTATTTCTTCGGTCGGGGCATCAATCTCTTCTTCCCCTTCGGGCCGGGCGACCTGGCAACGGCGCAGACGCTTGTCCAGAACGAGGCGTCGGAAGAGGCCGCATTAAATGTTGTTTACTACAACCGGGTCTTTGAAGTTATCGGGATCACAGCTGTTCTCCTCGTGGGATTCATATACATGGGTTGGGAGGGAGCCGTTGAGGCCTTCATATGGAGCGCTCTGCTTTTTGCCGCAGTCGTAACCCTGACACGGCCCCTTGGACCGACTACCCGCAGAACCGGGAGCTACAACATTCCTGCGCGCGTCTGGGACGCATTCAACGGAAGGGCGCTGGTCCACGCTATCAGGGGGATGCGCCACAAACCACAGTTACTGGTCGGGCTCACTCTCCTGTCTGCTTTTACGCTTGGAATCGAGATTCTGGGTTACTGGTTTATCAAGCAGGCGTTTTCATCTCCGATGGATGACTACATCCTAATGAAGGACATAACGTTTGTACATTTTGCGATAGTGATAGCCGTGGCCAATATAGGGAGAATTATCCCCTACACCTTCGCGAGCTTCGGCATCTACGAGATTGTCTCAGTATTCATGTTCAAGGTCTTTGGCGAGGGTTATCTCAGTGCGACAACAGTCACCATTCTCGATTCACTGCTGATCAACGGCTTGACCCTGGTCCTCTTCCTCCTTTCGCTGACCCTGACCAGATATCCGAGTATCCTCGATACATGGCGGAACTTCATCGATCAATCAGCCACCAGGAGTCAGGCTGAAGCCCTCCAGACCCATTAGGCGCCGGATGAACGCGAGCGGATCCTTCAAAACCGGAGCAGACCATGAATAAGCATACAGATACCGGCACAGCGCATGGTCCGTTGCCGCACATTCCACAGCCGGGTGTGCTGTTCCGGTCCTTCCGTTTCTGGGTGTGGGTGTGTTTTGCACTCTTGATCATCAACGTCATTCCTGATTACTTCGTGCAATACTGGTTCGTTTTCTCCCTCGGATATCAGTCTATCTTCTGGACCAATTTCTGGATGCAGTTTGCCCTGTTTGCGGTCTATGGCATAGCTGTAGCTTCCGTCATCTATCTCCCTATGAGACTGTACGCCGAGAGCCGAATGCTGAGGAATTCATCGGTTCATTTCGGGGTCTGGGTCGGTATGTTCGCAGGATGGCTGCTCGCCCATAACTACCTGCAGTATCTGCTTGCCTTCAATGGCGTGCCCTTCGGAGAGACGGATCCTGTGTTCGGAAAAGACATAGGATTCTATGTCTACCTGCTTCCGACTTGGAAGATTTCTCTCACCGCGCTCGAAGTCCTGATTCTGATCGGCGCTGTCTCATTTCTGATAGCAAGATCCAATCAGCTGAACTCGCAGGGGATATTGCAGAGACCCCAATTAGGTATCTGGGCGAAGATGTGCCTGTTCTTCTCGCCTTTGTATTTTCGGATCCTCCTCTGCTTTTTCGGTGCTGCTGTCGTAATACATACATACCTGGGGCGTTACGGGCTTCTGCTGAAGAATAACGAGCATTCCGGGGTTCGTACCGGTGCGGATTACCTGGATCTAACATGGATCTTCTCCAACCTCAACAAGATATATGTATCGACGGTAGACGTGGCAGGGATCATCGATGCGATGGCTGTATTGCTTCACCGCCTCAACAGGCGATACAGGTGGATCACGATAAGTACGGGCCCGGAGGATATGCCTCCTGCTGGACAGTCAAAACAACTGCTGCGTGCGCCGCTGTTGATCGGAACGGGACTTCTGGTCTTTCTGATCTGCTTTTCACTCTGCGTGGTTATTAGGGACAGTCTCCTGGTAAAACCGAACGAGCCTTACATACAGCTCGATTATATAGACCGGCACATCAAAGCCACGAATAAGGCATACCGCCTTGATAACATCGAAGTCCACGAATGGAATCTGCCCGGTGAGCCTCTCGCACCCGAGACACTGCTTGCCAGCAAGACGCTCCAGAACGCCCCATATGTACCCACATGGGTAAGCTACCTCGAGGAACCGCCCGACCTTCATCACTTCGAACGCGTCGAGCTTTCCGAGTCGAAAATGGTCTTTGGCCCCATGCTTCAGATCTATCAACAACAGCAGCAGCTGCGCCCATATTACGATTTTCTGTCAGTCGATGGGGTTCGCTACACGGTCGATGGGCAGAAGCGTATGTTCGTCAGTTCTGTTCGCGAGCTTCCTTCCCTGGCGTTTGTGGGTCCCCAGGAGTGGCTGAAATACTGGGGTTCGGCAGCCTTGCTACTCACCCATGGGATGGGGCTTGTCATGAGCCCGGCCAACTCGATAGACGAGATGGGATCACCCGAATACGTGGTGAAAGATATTCCCCCCCAGGCAGCGGGTCCTGGATTCGAGCACGAACCCCGCATCTATTTCGGTGAGGGCACCAAGGACGACTACGTGTTGACAAACATCAAATACATGAAAGAGTTCGATTATGCGACCGCACAGGGTCGGGAGGAGTTTACCTTCCCTGAGGATCTTATCGACGGACTTCCTGTCAGCTCCGTTCTCCGGCGTCTGATCTTCGCGCTGCATACGAAGGATGTCACGGCTTTCCTCTTCTCACGTTATATCGACCACGATAGGACACGCGTCCATGTCCGCCGCACACCGGTTACGAGAGCGCGCACTATCGCACCCTTCCTCTTTATCGACAGCAATGTCTATGCGTTTATCGCCGACAAGAAAGTTCTGTGGATGATCAACAGCCTCACGACCAGCAACCAGTACCCGTATTCATTTCCCGAGGTCCTCGGTGATAAGGCGGACGAACGTGCCGTCGAAGAATTCCCCGAGAGGATCATCAACTACGCGGAGGATTCAGTAAAGATCACTATCGATGCATACAGTGGAGAAGTGCACTTCTATAAAATAGCCGACGACCCGATAGTGAACACATGGGCGAGGGTTTACGATGACCTCTTCGAGCCGATCTCGGCCATGCCGGAGGCAGTAAGGGCTCAACTGACCTATCCGCAGCAGTGGCTGCATATCCAATTCGACGATATTTACAAGAGGTATCACCAGAAATACCCTATCGAATTTTACAATGTCGAAGACTTGTGGGATGACGCCGATGAGACACTCGGTTCCATCGGCCGTGGCCTTAGCGGCTTCGGAACGGGGGACCAGATGACTTTCTCTTATGAGGGTTACCACATTCTCCTCGACCCGGCAGATCTTCCCGAGGGCGTCGACGCGGGCAACTCCGGAGAACTGCAGTTTGTCATGCTCCTGCCCTTTACACCCGAAGGTGCAAGAAACCTGCGATCGCTGATCATTGCATTCCAGGATCCGGATGATTACGGGAGACTGGTGAGCCTGCAGATTCCGCAGGGGGTCTTTGTACCCGGGCCCGAACAGATCGACGCTTATATAGATAACGACCGGCCCGTTCACCAGCAGGTTACTATGTGGATCCGTCACTCATCCGAAGTAATACGGGGAAGTACTTTACTACTGCCCATTGGCGGCGACCTGTTGTATCTGGAGACAATTTGGGCGAATTCACTGCAGAATGAGTTGCCCCAGTTGAAGCTGTTCGCGATCAGGTATCACGACCTCATCACATCGGGCACAACTCTTGAAGACACCATTATGAACAGGAAGGTTATCCTCGGGCCTCCTACTTCTCGTTGACGTTCACAGATCAAGCAGATCAATTTCAGATTCTAGCTCAAGAACCCTCGAGTAGTCGAGTTTCAACCGTAGGTTCGCGATCTAAAGAACAGATTGCTCACTTGCTGCCACAGGTTCGCGATCTAAAGAACAGATTGCTCACTTGCTGCCACAGGTTCGCGATCTAAAGAACAGATTGCGGTTAAGTGAACAAGCTGACGATGTAGACAACATACAGGCTGATAAGCACCCCCCCCTCCCATCGATTCAACTTCATACCCCTGGCGAGCATCAGTAGTGCAAAGGCGCCGAATCCCATCATGATCCACACGTCGAGCCGGACAGTCGCGGGGGCGGTAACTGCTATCGGATGCACCAGTGCGGTCAGCCCCAGGATGGCCAGAATATTGAAGATGCTCGATCCCACCAGGTTCCCCAGTACGATGCCTCCCTGCCGGTGTACGGCTGCAACGAGACAGCTGGCCAGTTCGGGCAGGCTGGTGCCGAAGGCCACCATGGTGAGTCCTACGATCCGATGGGGCACGCCGTAGGAATCGGCGATGACCATGGCCCCCTTGATGAGCCAGATGGCCCCCAGCGTCAGTAGGGCGGTGCCGGCGACGGTCTCCATTATCGACCGTCCAACCGGGCCTCTCATTTCAATCTTCTCCCGGCCGACCGGGCCTCTCATTTCAATCTTCTCCCGGCCGACCTTTTCCTCCCCCACCCTACCCCTCCTCTCCCGATAGAGCACGACCAGGTAGAGGCACAGCAGCGCAAATAGAAACAGACCTTCCAGCCGGCCGATTATCCCGTTGGGAATGAGCAGAAAGAGAAGGGCGCACGTACCGATCATGAAAGGAAACTCCCGCCGCAGGAAGGAGGCGTCGGTAGTGAGGGGATATACCAGGACGGACAGCCCCAGAACGGCTCCGATATTGAGAATGTTGGAGCCGACAACGTTGCCGAGCACGAGATCGGGAGCGCCTTTGAAAGCGGCAACGAGCGAGGCCGCCAGCTCCGGGCTGGAGGTCCCGAAGGCCACCACGGTCAATCCCACCACCAGCTGCCGCACGCCGAGTGCATTGGCGAGCTTCACCGCACCGCGCACGAGCAGCTCCCCCCCCAGATAGAGAAAGAGAATGCCGCCGATGACGTAGAGAAGGCTCATATGGCCGAAGAGTTCATGCTAAGGCTTCACTCCGCTTCTCTGGACGGCCGCAGGGTTACAGTTCTACAAGATCGAGGATCTGTTGGAGCTCGGTGATCACCCGACAATCTAAGGATCCATAACTACCGAGAGGATCGTATAGAACACCCTCCGCACCAGCCCGACGGGCTCCCACTACATCCACACTATAGTAGTCACCCACGTGCACCAACTCACCGGGTTCCCGGCCCAATCGCTCCAATGTGTGGTGGAAG
>JAUVWC010000040.1 GCA_030604325.1 Candidatus Zixiibacteriota bacterium
CACGAGCGGCCTGCCCGATGAAGGCTCGGTCAACGTGATACGGGAGCACCACGGCAACCCCGACCTGCTCTTTGTGGGGACCGAGCACAATCTCTTCCTCTCTATGGACGGGGGTTTGAGCTGGGTGTTGTTCAAAAACAACCTTCCCACCGCACCTATCGACGATCTGGTTATCCATCCGCGGGAGAACGATCTGGTGATCGGTACCCACGGGCGCAGCATCTGGGTGCTGGACGACATCACCATCCTGTCTGAAATGAATCCGCGCGTGACGCAGTTCGACCTGCACCTCTTCCGCATCCGTCCGGCCACCCAGTTCCTGAAGTGGAAAGCGACAAGCTACCGGGGCCAGGGTGAATACGCCGCGGCCCAGCCTCCCGACGGCGCGGTTATCAACTACTGGCTGGGCAGAGAAACTGAAGCGCCGGTCACGGTAGAGGTCGTCAGCGCCGACGGCAGAGTGGTGCGCCACCTGGAGGGAGCCGGTGCGGCGGGTCTGCAGAGGGTGGTGTGGGATCTACGCCTCGATCCTCTCCAGGCCGAGCAGAGGATGGGTCCGGGGGGCGGCGGTGGCAGGGGTGCCGGTGCGGGTGCCGGCAGAAATCCCAACATGACGCCCGAGTTGCAGCAGAAGCTGGCCGAGCGTGGTCCTCTGGTGATGCCAGGCAGCTACACGGTTCGACTGTCCGCTCGCGGCCGGACGGTATCCGGGACGGTGGAAGTCCACCCCGACCCGATGGATCCCAGCTCGCCCACTCAGCGACAGGAGCGCAGGTCGTTCCTGCTGGAGGTCGATACTATGTATCGGCAGGCCTTCGCTGCCGGCCAGGATCTGCAGGGCCTCCGCAGCCGGGCGAACTCTTCCCGGCAGGCGGTCAGGGACGCCACTTCTCCCCCACCGGGATTGGAAGGGGAGCTGAATGGGCTGATCTCGGAGCTGGACAACCTGTACCGCGAGTTGTGGACGGCCGTGCGCTCGGGCACCAGAGATATCATCAATACCTTCACCGGCAGCGGGGTGCGCCAGGGAACGCTCGCTGGGCCTACGGTGGATCAATATGAGCGTTTCACAACTTTACGGGATCGCTTCAACGAGGCGATCGATGGACTGCGCCTGGTGCTCGAACAACGCATCCCGAGACTGGACAGGCAGCTCGAGCGGGCTGGATTGCCGACCATCGGAAGAGGGAGGCTGACAGAATAATGTTCGTGATTACTTGCGGTCAGCGGCATGAGGAACGAATCTTACAGGAGGAGTGAGTTCCTAAACTGGAGATGGAATCGGGCATGAAAGTTCGCCTCCACCGCGATATCGGGATGAAGAAGCCCACCCTGCTGGCCGGATGGCCCGGCATGGGGAATGTCGGGGTAGGCGCAGTTGATTATCTGCGCCGTGAGCTGGGGACCGAGGTATTCGGCGAGATCGACATGAGCGAGCACTTCACGCCGGAGGCCATAGTGGTGGAGGAAGGGATCGCGAAGCTCCCCGAGGTGCCCATCAATAGCTTCTCGCTCGCACACTCTCCCGACCTGATCTTTTTCCTGAGCGAAGCCCAGGTTTCCGGTCCGGCCGCGCTCCAGCTGACCAACCTGATCGTGGATATGGCCGAGAAATATGGAGTGGAACGGATCTACACCTGCGCCGCCTTCGCGGTGCCCACCAGCTTTTCCGATGAAACCCGTATTCTGGGAGTGGCCACCGACGAGAAGCTGCGGGACTCGCTTACACCTCACGGCGCCGAGATCCTTGGTCAGGGTATCGTCAGCGGCCTGAACGGTCTTCTACTGGGGGTTGCGGGCAGCCGGGGTATCGAGTCGGCCTGTCTGCTCGCCACTATTCCCCAGTACGCCATCAGTCTTCCCAATCCCCGCGGTTCCCGCGCTCTCGTGGAAACATTGAGCACCCTGCTGGGTGTGAGTGTAGACCTGTCCGGTTTCGATGACCCGGTGAAGCAGATGGTCGAGGTGATGGCGCAGATCGAGGAACGCATGCGCGCCGCCTTCACCGACAGGGGAGGGGAGGGAGAGGCCGACGAGGATCTGGAAGGGTCGGTAGACAAGGAAGAGGTTCCCCACTACGTGATGAGGCGGATCGATCAGCTATTTCAGGAAGTTGCCAGCAATCGCGATAAAGCGTCCCAGCTCAAGGAGGAGCTGGACCGCTGGGGTCTATACCAGCTGTATGAGGACCGTTTCCTCGACCTGTTCCGGGACCGGAGTGAGACGGGAGAATAAGGATCTTTTTTAGCCTGGCGCTGGCTGGAGCCGCAACGCCGCCGGTGCGGATGCAGCGGAGGATGAATTCCGACGGGTTAATGGCTCGGGACACTGGAGATCTGTCAATCAAGAATCAAGCAAGTTCCGCCAGGAAGGCCTTCAGCAGCCTCCAGGCGCTCTCCACCGTTGAGATCTGAACCTTCTCACCCGGTGCATGCGGGCTGCTTATTTCCGGTCCGAAGCTGATCATGTCCATCCCGGGGAACTTTTCACCGATTATTCCGCATTCCAGGCCGGCGTGTATCGCCTTCACTTCCGGGTCACTGCCGAAAGTCTGCTGAAAGACCTTCTTGCCGGTCTTGAGCAGGTGTGAATCGGGATTGGGTGTCCAGCCGGGGTATCCCCCCTGCTCCTCCACCTCGGCTCCCGCCAGCTCGAAACCGGCACGGATCTGGCCGATTTTGGCACGCAGGGCGGGCATCACGCTGGAGCGTGTGCTGGTGACGATTTTGATGGCGTCATCTGCTGTTGTGAGGACGGCGACGTTGTTGCTGGTTTCCACCAGGCCGTCTACATTCCGGCTCATCGCCAGCACGCCGTGGGGGGCCGCGAGCAGGGCGCCGACCACTCTGGCAGTGAGGTCCGGCGTAAATACCTGATCACCTACTTCCGCCTCGGTGACTTCAACGATGAGATCGGGGTCGATAGCGCAGAATTCCCCGTCGAACTCCTCCTTTTGGGCTGCCGCCACTGCTTTGAGTTTCTTTATCGAACCCGCTGCCGCCCGGACCCCGGCAAAGGCTTCCCTTGGAATGGCGTTATGCTTGGATCCCCCCTCGACAGAAGCCAGCTCGAAGGCGACCCCGGCCTCCTGGGCGGCGTTGAGCAGGCGTGCCAGCAGCTTTATCGCGTTGGCGCGGTTTTCGTGGATGTCGACACCGGAGTGACCACCACGCAGGCCGTGTACCGCCAGCTGCAGCTGCTCGGGAAGCTCCGTCGCCTGTCGCTGGAGAGGGAAGGTGGTTTGAAGATCGGCGCCGCCGGCGCATCCTATGTAGAAAGCCCCATCCTCCTCGGTATCCAGGTTGAGGAGCTGGCGGCCGGCGAGAAGGCTGTCGTCCAGTTCAGTTGCGCCGGTCAGGCCGGTCTCCTCGTCCACAGTAAAGAGCAGCTCGAGCGGTCCGTGGACGCAGGCCGGATCTGTTGCCGCCGCCATGGCGAGCGCCATACCGATTCCGTTGTCGGCGCCGAGTGTGGTTCCCTGGGCAAGGACCCAGTCTCCATCCCTGACTACTTCGATCGGGTCTTTCAGGAAATCATGCTCGACATCGCGGTTCTTCTCCGGAACCATATCGACGTGTCCCTGCAGGATTACCGCCGCCGCCTCTTCGTGTCCCGGGGTAGCGGGAATGCGCACCACCAGGTTGCCTGTGGAATCACCGTCGCTTTCAAAGCCCTGTTCGGTGGCCCACTTTTTCAACCAGGCCTGGATTTTTTCTTCATGTTTGGAAGGGCGGGGGATCATTCGTATCTCGTCGAAGTAGCCCCACACGATGCGTGGCTCGAGGTCGGTCAGAGAAGTGCTCATGAATCGGCTCCGGTGGATGGCTGTTAGTTGATGAACGATGGGCTATAATTCACTATGTACGGGAGGATATGCAAGCCCCGACGGTCCGTCCGGTTGAGGCCGGAGCGGTGCACTTAAGCCTCGGGCCAGCGCCCCGGGATCTCTCTGCCGCAGGTGGGGCAGAGGGAACCGTTCAGGTGATAGGCGAGAACGCGGAAACCGTTGCGCTTCACCAGGAGCTGGCTACAGTCAGGACAACAGGTGTTCTCCGCATCCCCCACCATTCCCGGCAGGTTGCCGGCGTATACGAACTCGAGCCCCGCCTCATTGCCGATCTCTCGGGCCCTGAGCAGGGTTGATACGGGGGTGGGTCCCGGCTCAGTCATCTTATACTGGGGATGGTATGCGGTCACATGCCAGGGAATGCCTGGTGAAACCCCGGCGATGAATCCCGCCATATCCTTGAGCTCGCCGTCGGAGTCGTTTACGCCGGGCAACCGAAGGGTAATGATCTCCACCCACTTCCCGAGTCCTACCAGTTGTTCGATCGTCTCCAGCACTGGTTCCAGGCGGCCACCAAAGTTCCGGTAGGCTTCTTTGGTGAACGCCTTCAGATCGACATTGAAGAAGTCAATGTGAGGATCGAGGTATTCCAGTACTTCGGAGGTGGCGTTTCCGTTGGAGACGTACGAGGTGGACAACCCTGCGGCGTGCGCCTTCTCGAATACCTCCACGGCCCATTCTGAGGTGATGAGGGGTTCGTTGTATGTGCTGCTGACACTTCGCGCGCCGGTCTCGGTGGCCATACGGACAATTTCCTCGGCCGAGACCACCCTCACCGATGCGCCGGCCGCATCGTCCCGAAGAGCCTGGCTCGTGATCCAGTTCTGGCAGAAGGGGCAGTGGTAGTCGCAGCCCAGCATTCCGAAGGAGAGGGCGAGAGAGCCGGGCAGAGCATGGAAGAAGGGTTTCTTTTCGATGGGATCGCACTGCAGTGAGGTTACATAACCCCACGGCACGTAGAGAGTGCCCTTCTCGTTGTAGCGTACCTTGCAGATACCCTTCTGGCCGGGGAGTATCAGGCAGCGATGCCCACAGCAGTGGCAGCGCAGGCGGTCCTCAGGCAGAGATTCATAGAGCGTGCCTCTGGTTGAGAGAGAGCACAGGTGTTCCTCCAGCGTTCCACCGGAGTGTTTCGTCTCACGCGACATTGCCTATCTGCCCGCTGATGACATCATGGATGGACCATCCTCAATGATACCTGAATGCGGGGCAGTTCACACATGGAAGTAGTGGGACGGGAACTAGTCTGGTGCCCGGCGTCGCTGTAGATAGTATACTGGATGCACGAATCTGAAGCCCGACAAGCCTGTGCTGCTGTCGGGGCCAGGATCCAAGAAGAAGTAGATCATTAAGGTGAGTTACATGCATTCTCGACTTCGCTCGGCCAATAGGCCGCTCATCACAGGCGTCCTCTCCCTGTTTCTTGTCGGCTGCGGGTTGTTTAAATCGGAGAGCGAGACCTATTTCGATACAGCCGCGCTCGTCACGGGAAGGATACTGTTCGCCTCGCACGAATCGGACAATCCTGGCGCGGCGTTGAGTCTCTACACAGTTGACAGGTCGGCGGGGAGCACCATCCAGCGCTACGCCTTGGCTGATTTCGACTTTACATCCCCGACTATAGTAGCCGATCCGGAAATGTACTGGCTCATCGGTTTTGGCAAGTCCCGGCTCGTGCTGCTCGACTCATATAACACCAAGGATTCGCAACAGATAGTCGGGCTGGGAGCCGAACAGAGGGCCTTGGCGTTTGACAACTACTCCCCGGTCCGCCTGGCCTGGATGGACGGTTCCTCATCCGGCGGTTTCAATATCGTGGTGCAGTCGTCACTCCCGTCGGAGCCTGTGGCCGTAACTTCCGGTGCGTCGGATTCGGTCAGTTACTGGACGCCGGCATGGTCTCCCGACGGAGAGTGGATTCTGTACGCCCGGATCGCCGGCACTACCGGTGCTGAGGCCCAGCTTTGGAGGGTACGGCCCGACGGCTCCGATGCAGAGGCTCTGCCCATCGTTACTACTGAACTGCCGACCTATGCCGTCTTCAGTCCGGACGGTACCAAGGTTCTGGTCCCCGGCGATTTTACCTCGTACTACATAGATGACGGTCGGGTGGGTGAGTTCGACCACATACGCGAGATGGAGACCTTCCAACAGCAGCTTGCCGACCTGGGCTACGAACTGGTGGGTAGCTCCATTACCGGCCCCGTTCACCCGGGAGAAACGGTCACTGGTTTCCGCCACACCTTTCCCATCAGTGCCCACTGGATTTTGGGGGATTGGATCCACTTCGACGCCCTGGTTGCCAGCAATTACGGATCCCCGCCCCATGAGGTTCTGGGGGTGGCCATCTTCTCCTGGGTGCGGATCTCTCAGAGACTGTTTCAACACACCCAGCCGGTACCGCTGTCGGAAGCGCGCACCGAGGACCACTCTATCAGCGTGTTGCACCCTACAAGGATACCATAGTAGTCCGGAAGCGCCCCCTCTACGCCTCCAGGAAGAGGTGGGCCATGATCTTGGTATCCCCCACCATGTTGGCGATCACGCAGTACTCCTCGGGCTGGTGGGCCAGATCGTCCAGGCGCGACCAGACTGCTGCCGGCAGCCCCACTTCGCGGAAAAAGGCGGCTACGGTTCCGCCGCCGATCCCCATCGGTTGTGCCTCTACGTCATACACCTCCCTGATCGCCTTCTGGAGCGCGCCCACTATGGGAGCATCGGGTGCCGTCGGCGGGGCGGCCGGCTGCCACGTGGGTGTTTCGATGGATACCGTCACCCCGAATACCCGCTCCACTTCCCTGGCGTAGGTATCTATCTTCGAGCGAACCTCGTCCAGGTCGTACCGGGCCAGCACGCGGCAGTCAAAGGCGAAGACGTCCTCGCCGGGGATGGTATTGATGTTCTCCACGTTGGCTTTCTTCAGCGTGGGCTCGAACGTGCTCACCGGCGGGTCGAACAGGTCGTCGGAAACCGGGAAGTCCTCGTAGAGCTGCTCGAGGAGCACTATCAGGTGGGCTCCGGCCTTGTGGGCGTTGATGCCGCGGTCGGGTGTGGAGGCGTGGACCTGCTTGCCCCGGACGGTGAACTGGAACCAGGCGATCGACTTCTCGGCCACCTCGATCATCGTTCCATCTTCGTTGCCTGCGTCCGAGATGAGCAGCCGGTCGTGGGGACCAAACAGATCCCTGTGATTCTCCATCAGGTAGCCGGCACCGAAGCGGCTTCCGGTTTCCTCGTCGGAAACGAAGGCGAGCGCCACGCCGTGGGGTGGGGTGATACCCTCATCCAGAAGGGCCCTAACGGCAAAGACCGCGCTCACTATCCCCTGATGGTTATCCTCCACCCCCCTTCCGAACAGCTTTCTCCCCTCCACCCGCAGTGTCCATGGGTCACCATTCCACAATTTTTCCTCGCCGGGCGGGACGACGTCGAGGTGGGTGAG
This sequence comes from Candidatus Zixiibacteriota bacterium, assembly GCA_030604325.1. Classification (GTDB taxonomy): domain Bacteria; phylum Blakebacterota; class Blakebacteria; order Blakebacterales; family Blakebacteraceae; genus JAGLTZ01. Next base: position 7,290 of record JAUVWC010000040.1, read on the forward strand.
CACCCAGGTGGTGAAGTCACTCGAAGATCCCTTCAACCGGATGACATAGTTAGGCCGCTCTCCTTCGGCCACTTCGGGGCATGGTGCGGGGTAATACTCCGGTGCGGGGAAACCCCACTCGTGCAGGCGCTCCATCAACCATGTGGCTTTGGCGGCCTCGCCGGTTCCACCGCTCTCCGGTCCGACGGCGGGAAAGGTGCACAGTCCCCGCTGCAGTTCAATCATCTCCGCCTCGGCGGCCTCGATCCGGGCCTCCGCCCGGCGGAAGAGTTCGGTTGCGTGTTCAGCGCTCATGGCCGGCTCCTGACTAGACGTGATGCTCCCTGCGGGTTGCCCGCCCCCAGAATGGTGTTGAACAGCATCTTCATCGTATTCCTGCTCTGCACCCGGGCGGAACTCGCCGCGGTAAGGGATGTTAGTGGAACGAGCGGGATGGAAAGCAGCAGGCCGCTGCAAAAGGCCCCGACCGCATACGCCTACAGCCGGGGCCTTCAAGCTGTTAATCTATTGCCAGTCTGTTCGACCGGTCTATGCGATCTACTTCGACTCCGGTGTAAAGCTATCCATCATTACCTTGATCAGGTCGATGGGAATTGGCAGCACCACCGTGCTGCTCTTCTCGGTCGAGATCTCGGTAAGTGTCTGCAGGAAGCGAAGCTGGATGGCCGCGGGCTGTGTCTGAAGGATCTCGGCCGCCTGGGAGAGCTTGGTTGATGCCTGGAACTCCCCTTCGGCGTGAATGACTTTGGCCCGGCGTTCCCGTTCCGCCTCGGCCTGGCGGGCGATGGCGCGCTGCATCTCGGTCGGCAGGTCGACGTGCTTGACCTCCACCAG
>JAUVWC010000171.1 GCA_030604325.1 Candidatus Zixiibacteriota bacterium
CGGATTGCGAGTTCCCGTGCACCGGGCGGAGGGGCCACCTGGAGCGGGGATGAGCTCGCGATCGAAATCGAGAGGCTCTGGGACAACCTGGACCTGATGAGCAACCTTGCCTTCGCTGGCGGTCTCGACCGCGCGGTGAGGAGCCTCGACCGCCTGACCGGCTATGACAACGAGACGAACTCGACCGATCAGAGCGCCGTACTTCCGACCCTTACGCGACTGCTGGAAGCGGGTGTCGACCCGGAGATTGGAACAGAGATCGACCTCACCTGGTACAGGCGGATGCGCAACAACCTGATCAGGATGAGCAACACAGAACCCGTGGGAGTCGAGGACCTGCCGGAGGTCCTGCGCAGAAGCATGCTTCCCCGGGACGGCTCCGAGAAATACCTGGTCAACATTACGGCCAGGGAATACCTGTGGCACCAGACTAACATGAGGCGCTTCGCAGCCCAGATGGAGGCGGCGGACCCCGCCATCAGCGGCACCTCCAGGATGATGCTCGACTTTCTGGATCTGATAGCCCAGGACGGCCGTAACGGCATGATCGTGGCCTTCGTCATAATCCTCGTACTTCTCCTGATCACCTTCCGCGGACCGCTGGGATTGCTCGCTATGATCCCGCTGGCAGGAGGCTCGCTTATGATGCTGGGACTCATGGCCCTGCTGGGCATGAAGTACAACTTCATGAACTTCATGGCGATCCCGGTCATTCTGGGGATCGGTATCGACGACGGCGTGCACGCCCTGCACCGCTTCCAGGAAGAGGGAGCCGGGGACGGTGACCGGGTGTACAACGCTTACCGTTTCGTCGGCCGGGCGATAATGCTCACGACCATTACCACCATGATCGGATTCGGCAGCCTCGGCTTCCAGCTCCATGTGGCCATGGCGAGCTTCGGTATCGTGCTCATGATGGGTGTCGGCGCCTGCTTCATCGCCACCGTGCTGTTCCTGCCCGCGGTGATGAGGCTGCTCGGAGGGCGGAACTTCAAGACAGTTCCGGTCCAGACAGCATCCTTTCTCTCTCTGGCGCTGCTCCTTACTATTCCCGCCGTCACCTCCGCTCAGGAAACGGGTGCGGAGTGGATCGAGCGCATCGAGAACGCCGAACGGGTAGACCATTCCTACGCCGTCATGCGCCAGACGATAACGACTTCCACGGGGGCGGAACGTACCTTCACCATTCGGGCCTGGTCGGCCCAGGAGGGTGATGTGGCGCTGATGGTCTATGTCGACCCGGCGCGTGTGGCCGGCGACAAGATCCTCCAGCTCAACGGCGGGGACGACATCTGGTACTACATGAAGCGGCGTGACACGACCCGCCATTTCGCGGGCCACACGCGCCGGCAGAGTGCCATGGGTTCCGACTTCTCCTACGAAGACATGGCCTCAGGAGACTTCTCGGAGGATTACACCGCAGAAGTGCTCGGCTACGAGCAGATGGAGGGGGTGCGCTGCGTCAAACTGAAGTGTACCCCTACCCCGAGCGGCCCCTCCTACGACTACCTGATCCTCTGGGCCGGCGAGGAGGATGCGCTCACCCGCAGGATCGAGTACTACGACGGGGGCGAGCATCTGAAGACCCTTTTCATCACCGACTTCCGCGAGGTCGAAGGCCGCACGGTGGCCATGAAGCTGGAGATGGTGAGCCACCAGAAAAATTCCCGCACCGTCATGGAGACGGTGGAGGTCACCTTCGCCCGTGAACCCGATCCATCTCTCTTTACCAAGGCGGCGCTCACCCGCGCAATCCCTCCCGCCCGGCTGAAAGGAGCAGGACGATGAGACCGCAGACCGGCTCCGATAACAACGCCAGAAGGGAACAAACCACCCGGGCCATAGGAGCAGTCATCCTGTCATACGTACTCTTCGTGCTGCTGGGGCTCCTGTTCCTGACCCGACCTGCCAGTGCCCAGGAGGTGGAGATCTCCGGCTATTACGAGCACACTTTCCAGGTGGATTATACGGAGAAGATGAAGGACCTTCTGATGGATGCCTCCAAGCTCCGTATCGACTTCGCCAGCGGGCTCGGCGAGGGGTTGCAGTTCAACGGCAACATCAACCTCATCGTCTACCACAAAGCGATCTGGCGGGACATCACCCCTTTCTTGCCTCCCTCGGTCGCGGACTCGCTCGAGCAGAGAGATAAGCAGGCCATCTACCCCCTGCCGGGTGAACGCACCTATCTCGACAACGCCTACCTAACCTGGGAGATGGGGAACCTGCGCCTGCGTGCCGGCAAGCAGCAGCTCGCATGGGGGCCGGCCTACGCCTTTAATCCGACCGATCTCTTCCACCACAAGAACATGCTCGATCCCACCTATGAGAAGGAGGGTGTGACCGCCCTGAGAGCAGACTACCGCTGGGGCTTTGGCAACCACCTCACCTTGATCGCCGCGCCGGGAGAGGATGTCGGGGAAACCGGTTACGCGCTGCGCATGGGAACACATGTGGAGAAGATCGGCTACGACGTGGCCCTCACCCTGCACTCGGTCACCGACTCAACCGCCGTTGATCCGACTAACTGGTGGCAGTGGTGGGATGAGGGGCCGCGCAAACAGCGACGCCGCGCTCTCGGACTCGAGTTCTCGGGAGCGCTGTTTGGACTCGGGCTCTGGTGCGAGGGCAACTACAACTGGATGGAGATCGAGGAGGATTTCACGCGTATCGCCTTCGGCACCGATTACACCCTGAACAGCGGGCTCTATCTCATGGCCGAGGCCCTCTATAACGGCCGCGCCGAGGCCCACACCCCCTACCCCATCCACGACTGGCTCGCTACCATCGCCTACGGCGAACCGGTCGGACAGTGGTGGTACCTGGCCGGGTTGAGCAAGGACGTGAGCGATCTGACGAGGGGCAGCCTCTACCTCTTCGGAACGCCAGACGGGTCGTTGGTAATCAATCCGCGTCTGGATATTTCCATCGCCCAGAACGCCGATCTGGTGGTATTCGGTGGCCTCACGTTCGGGGAGGAGGAAGGAGCCTTTCCGCCGGGATTATTCTCCCTCGTCACCCGCGCCACTGTCTGGTTCTGAAGTCGGCGGCAGCTGTTGCTCCTCCCGGATTTTCAGCATTAACTCAAATTGCGAGCGCAGGGAGGTCAGCTCCTCGCAAACACCGGTCAGTTGCTCTTTCGTGGGCAGTTCCAGGTTCCTGTATGACAGATGTCCCAGACCTTCACCGGCCATTTCTCTTATGGCCACCAGTTGGGAAGATATCTGAACATGCATCGACCAGTCGGGGACGAAATCCTCAGCGATAACATCTCTTCTGGAACCCGGAGCGGGCGGGAAGAAAAAGTCTACCATGGTGCTGGCATGCAGCAGAAACGACTCCAGGTAGGCATTCATATCGGCCTCGCCTATGCGTTGCCCGTGAGCCGACAGGTAGGATGCGGTTTCGTTGAGCATCCATATTTCATATTCGAGATGGCTGCGCAGCCGGTTCAGCTCATCCTGGGTTATAGGCACGCCCTCGGCCGGCCGCAGTTCCGGCCCCTTCCGCCTCTCGGCCTCGCGCCGATTCTCTGCGCGTCTCTCCCCTTTTCGCCGGTCAATCGGCATGCACGGACCCTTTCAATCTGTGGGTATTCACCTACCCGATAGTACCTGCTGCGCTATAATAAACACGATGCCTTAGAATCCCGACAAAAGATTCAGCCTTAGGTCCTGTTTGTCTACCTGGAAGCGCCCAGGCTCGTCTACACTATCGCGGAACTCTCATCGTATAAAGAAAGAGTAAGCCTTGAGCGTGGGGCCTATTTTACCTAAGATGGCCGGCCATGGACACCAACCCATCACATCCTGAGCAGGAGGTTGATACCGCCGAGGCGGCACCACCGCGCAAACCCACTCTTCTTGAGGCACTCACTCCACTGGTGACGATGTCCATCCTGCTCGGGGTGGGTCACGCGTGGCTGGGATACCGCATCGAAGTGGTCCTGCTTGGGGCAGCCGCCGTGGCGGGATTCGTCGCCCTCCGCCTCGGTTACAGCTGGCGAGATATGGAGCAGGGGATTATCGCCTCCCTGAGCAAGGCGATGCCAGCGATAATGATCCTTATCACCGTGGGGGTGCTGATAGCCACCTGGATCGCTGCCGGTACCATCCCCATGCTTGTCTACTACGGCC
>JAUVWC010000242.1 GCA_030604325.1 Candidatus Zixiibacteriota bacterium
AGATCGAGTATCTCTGCGGTGGCGTCCAGCCCCTGCTCATCAGGAATAGGGTGGCCGGCCTCCCTGACTTCAATCCGTTCCAGAGGGGAGGCGTAACCGTATTTGACCGAGATTACACCACCTTCCAGACGCGCCTGTAGAATTTCTTCGAGCGCACCGGCCATGGGAGCTGTGGCCTTGCCCGCACCAACGGCCACGATCCGTCCTACTCCAGTCAGGTCCAGGTCCAGCTCCCGGCCGTCCAGACCCCTTATATGCAACACAGTCCCCTTGAGGACGAGTGCCTCATGCATCAGCTGGTGAGGGTGGACCGCGTCGATGGCGGCCGAATAGATATCGAGGGCATGTGCTCTTAGATCACTGATCTGCATGGATAGACGTTAGATTCTATATGCACCAGGGTCAACCCGCCCGTTATCACACCGGCCATTTCCCCAAGAGAGTAATTGAAACTTTTACGCAAGATTCTCGTTGTTTTATACCAAGCGGTCAATATTTTGACCGTCTGGTCAGATGGCTCTCCCAGGATCCATTCCTGATGGCAGAGCCATAACCACTACTACAACACCTTCAAGAAGGTCCGGCATGTCCAGTCGCCAGACACAAGAGAGAGAGTGGCACCGACAGTTCATTCTCGAGCGCGCCGTCACCGAGTTCGCCCAGCACGGCTACCAGGGCACCACGATGGAGAGGATCGCCGAGGCGGCCGAAGTCTCCAAGGGAACCCTCTACAACTACTTCTCCAGCAAGCGTGATCTCTTCCTCAGCCTGATCGAATGGGGCAGCGGTAGAGCGAGGGAGATTGTGGAAGAGGCGCTGGAGGATGAGGAGAAGTCGATCGAGGAACGAATCCGCATCCTGGTCAATCATTTCATGGAGTTCTTCGAAACAGGTCGCGACATCCACAGAATCCTGATGACCGAAGGAAACCGAATTGCCGTGTCTGGTCCGGGGGACCTCGGCCCGGCCATCCGTTCCCATTACCTGAAGTTCATTACCCGCCTGGCCGAGTTTATCAGTCAGGGACAGCAGGAGGGCGTTTTCAGACCGGCCGACCCCCAGCGCGCGGCCATGGTGGTACTGAACATTGTAGGTGCCGAACTCTCCCACTCGATTATTAGCGACTACCCCGAACCCGTTTCTACCCATGCGGAAGCAGTAGCGGATTTCGTTCTGGGAGCTCTCGGATCGCCGGTAATCAGCCGCGGTCCGGCTCGTTAAAGGAGAAGTACGTCCATGGCAGGTTTTACAGATAGAGGAATGAGCCGCAGGGCAGGCTGTTCCCCACCAGTGGCAGGAGGGAACTACCGGCGTCCGGTGGCGGTACTGCTCACAGTCACTGTGGCGGTAGTGCTCTGGTCTCTTCCGGCAATGGCACAGGACCCGGCTCCGGGACCGACCCGGACGCTTACCCTCGATGCGGCCGTTCGGCTGGCCGAGGAGCAGAATCCTACACTGCTTGCCGCCCGTGAGCAGATCAAATCCGCCCGGGGAGCGGTCCTGGGTGCCTGGGGAAGAATGCTCCCCACCGTCAGTTTAAACGGGCTGTGGAATTTCAGGGAGAAGGTCCAGATCGTCGACTTATCGCCAATGGGTGGCCCCCCTAACGTTGAGCTCGATTTCACCAAGGACTACCAGGGAGGGGTGAGCATAAACATGCCTCTCTGGACCTGGGGCGCCACCCGTGCTGGCTACCAGGATGCGCGCACCGGAGTGGATATCGCTAACAACAGCCTGGAGGCGGGCAAACGCGACGTGATCATGCAGGTCACCCAGGCCTTCTACGGCGTGCTGCTGGCCGAAGAGGGCCTCAAGGTGGCCCGAGATGCGCTGGCCCAGGCCGAACGGCAGGAGGCCATCGCCGCCGAGCGTCTCGCCCACGGGGCGGCCAGCCAGTTCGACCACCTGCGGGCGAGGGTGCAGGTCGCCAATCTGCGTCCCTCCGTCGTCCGTGCCGAGGCGATGGTCAGCCAGACCCGTATAGGGCTGAACCTGCTGCTCGGTCTGCCGGCGGACGAGCAGATCCGTTTGGAGGGTCGGCTGCAGTACACTCCCGCGGATTTCGCCCTGGAAGAGCTGAAGCGGCAGGCACTGACCAATAGAGCCGACCTGCGCAGCGCAAGGCTTAACGTACAGAGGGCGGATCTTGCAGTCAGTATGGCCCGGGCCAGCCGCCTGCCCGCCCTGCTGCTGAACGGGACCTACTCCTTCCGGGCCGACAACGTTCTCCTGAACGAGCGGTACGACGACAGCTACATGGCTAACCTGGTGGTAGCCGTGCCCATCTTCGACGCCTTCGCCGCCAGGAGCCGCACCACCATGGCGCGTGCCGGCAAAGAGCAGGCGCGCATCATGGTCTACCAGTTCGAGCAGGCCATCGAGGCGGAAGTCGAGCATGCTTACCACGACCTGCGCGCGGCCGAACAGTCCCACCTTGCCCAGATCGACAACGTCACCGTGGCCCAGCGGGCGCTGGAGATCGCTCAGGTCTCGTTCGAGAACGAGATGATGACCAGTGTGGAACTGATGGACAGCCAGCTGGCCCTGACCATTGCCCGTCAGAACCACTTCCAGTCACTCTACGACTATCTGGTTGCCCTGGCCCGGATTGAAAATGCCGTAGGCCAAACGATCAGCTACTGAGGATATGGTTATGCAGAAACTGACAAATCTGTTGGAAAAACCGACGGCAGCGCTTGTGCTAGTTGCTGCAATAACAATGGTGATGGACCTGCAGAGCTGCGCTCCCGGCGGCGGGAAGGATATGGCCAGGGAGGCAGTCGCCGTAGAGATCGTACGGGCGACAACAGGAGCTCTGGAACAGACCATCCGGCTATCCGGTGACATCCTCGCCGGACGCTCAGTCCGGCTCTTCGGCCAGATCCCTGATCGCTTGACCGAAGTGCTGGTTGATGTTGGCGATCCCGTGCGTGAAGGACAGATTCTGGCGCGTATCAGAGCCGAGGTGGTTCAGGCGGGAGTCGACCAGATCGAGGCGAATCTAAGGGCCGCCTGGGTCACACTGGCGAACCTGCGGGACGAATACACACGCACGCAGCGCCTATTTGAGGCCGGTGCCGTTTCAAGACAGACCCTCGAAGGACTGAAATCACAGCTCGAGGGGACTGAAGACCAGGAGGAACAGCTGCAGGCGGC